>CAYQQX010000026.1:0-39982 GCA_964419495.1 uncultured Anaerolineales bacterium | reverse complement strand
TATCCGAAAGACAAATCATAGGATTGGAATAGTCTATCGTAATCATATCGGACGTAGATATACTAGAGATATTGAGTATTGTCAACAGCAAATCGCCAATATTGATAGTGGTGCTTCAATCTAATTCACCCTTTCAGTCTCTTGGGATTGTTTGGGAGATAAAGAGGGCGCGATGTCGACTTCACCTAAATAACTTACCCCATCTCTACCTGTTCCCAGAACTCCCTGAACTTTTCAACCCTTTTTATCTGATCCTTATTCATCAAGAAGGGCGCAACATCGCGCGCAAGTTCCTGAAAATCATAATCATCTATCCTTTCAAGTATCTCCCGCCTCAGACTGTCAACAGTATCTATCCCCATCTTCTGACTCAAAAACCCAAAGTCAGGCGATGTTCTACTGAACAAGAAAGTAATATCGAAAAAGTCTCTACCTTTGGCTCTTTTCCGGTTTACAGCAGTATAGATCTTCTGTGACAATAGAACATTCAAGGGTATCACCCTGATCTCAGTAAAAACATCAAACTTATTTAAAATCCTTATCTCAGGTTGATATTCAAAACCCTGCGCTGCTGTATCCACCTGGATGAGTATCTTTTCTTGTCGATAAGGTGATATGCCTTGTTCATACAGCAACTCTGGAAACCTCATATAACATCGATATGCTCCCTTGGCCACATTTCTAACCTCTATCTCAAATCCTTCCAATTCAAAAAACCGCTTTACCCTTTGAATCACTTCCTCAAATTCCTGCCAGCTTAAATCGAAATTATCAAGATCGATATCTTCCGAAAAACGGTTGTTTCCATAAACGATCCGCAAGGCCGTTCCTCCCAAAAAGGCCAATTTGCTGGCTTTTTTACTCTCGAAAACCGCTTGCAAGATCTTGCATTGCAGATATTCGCGCAGCAAAGCCCGTTCGAATATTTGTAGATGATCTGGATACTGGTCTTTTATCTGTTGAAAATCAAGCATTTGTATACTCCAATAACTGCCCTATTCTATTTTCGAGGGCCTTACTATCAAAAATTTCTAGATACTTTAAAAACAACTTATTATTATCTAGCTGCTGCAATTGATATCTATTCCAACGTAGTCCTTCGAAGTCATCTATGGAGTTAACCCCCGAATTCAAATAAAGATAGTCCAGCACCGCCTTTTCCAACCTGGCGATCTTGTACTTCCTCTTCTGCCCAGGCTCAACCACAATGTAGCCAAACATATATAGGGGCTTTACACTCCGATAGCTGAACCTCCCCCACGAACTTTCATATTGTGTTGTCTTTCGCGAGCTGACACTGGTTACTCCCAGCACCGACTCAGGAATCACCTGATAATATGCCAAAGCTGACTCCAGGCTGATATAGGAAGGTTCATAAATCCTGTTTGCCAGCGTGAACAGATATCTCTCGTCAACCTCCCGGTCAGCCAACATATAATATCCACCAGCCAACGGCTTGATGAATTCCCTACCCAACCAATAACTTAACTGTTGCCTGTGGAAACCCGGGTCGAACTTACGCACATCATTTAAATTAAATGCTGGTAAGGCCTTCACCTGGTTTTCAAGCTCTCTAAATTTCATAGTCTATTTCCTATTGTAAATAAACTTATTGACATTTAGAAAAATATTACCCTTCTGTGTGTTTCCTGTCAAGCATCTCCAGGAAAGCAAATAGGGCAACAACAATGATGGCAAGGAATAAAATATGATCAAAAATATATTTTGTGAGAAAAGAATAGTCGGGTAAACTTGGAGAGTACTTGTTAGCGTCTAAGAGCAAAATCAACAAGTAAGAAAAATACTCAAAAGAGAATACAAGAGACAATAGGCAAAAAGCAAAAAGCCGCTTACACTCAAAACCATGAGCGACAAAGTGATACCCGACGCAAAAGATCAACGCATTGCTGCCGAGTTGGAGAACGAACTTACGCAAGCACACACGCTCATTGAGACGTTACAAGAGCAGATCAAACAGCTACATGGCGAAAGTATGATTGAATTTGGTTGGCACGACTAATGGATATAAAAGGAACAGTGTTATGATACCAGGATTTATTCCCATCAGTCTCGACGAATATGTAAAACTCCATTTGAAGAACAACCCTGGAACAAGCCAGGCAGAAGTCACAGATTCACTTGAGGGTGCACTTCGGGCATACAAGCAAGGTGCCCGCTGTAACTGTGGTAATCCGATCTGGGTCATCGGTTCGGCATTCTCAGGATTCGATGGTTGTTTCACCTGCATTACCGGCGAAGCTTATCCTGAAGATGATTATGAGATTGATGAAGCTTGTATTTAACCGGAATCATCTTGGTATGGCATCATTGACGGACTCGAAGAATTCACAACCTTGATGTTCGAAAGTCAACAGATCTGCAAAAACACAACACGATGAAGAACAGAAAAATCCCCACAAGTTGGTTGCGGGGATTTTTTACTGAGTAAGTCTGCAAACAGGGGAGTTAGAGTCACCTTTTCAAGGAGTAATTAAGGTGCAGTTAAGGTGCAAATAGGGTGGAAACCATAGAATTGTTGGATAAAATAGATGGAATTTACCCCCACATGTAGACATAATGGACACCGTAGACCCAGATATAGGGGGTAGACGCTTTTCTCTTGGATTCGAAGTCAGGCGCTCTATCCATTGAGCTACGGGTGCAGGTGCCTAATTATACTCATTTCTCTCTGGTAGTCAACGAAAAATGCGATTTTTTAAACCTGGAATTTTCTTAAAGGTGCAATCAGGTGCAACTGGGTAAAAACAATAGAAAAACTGGGGCGTTGTTAGGTAACTCTACAGAGAGAAATGCACTCTATAAACACAATAGACACTATAGAAAAGGCCCGGATGCGCTTGCTAAGAAGGGGTCAAAGCAATTCATCTTGGGTAAAAAATAAGGTAGCGACATTGGGGATATTTCTAATAAAATATTAACACAAACGAATTCGATATGTGCTAAACTTCCTTGCTTGTTAAACAGAAGTTCTGAGAAAAGATAAACCTTTGATTTGGAACCCATGCGTAACGTAGTAAATCTTAGAAGAAAGGAGTTTCAAATCATGTCTAAAGAACAAGGTACAGTTAAATGGTTCAATGGTGGTAAAGGCTACGGCTTTATCGAGCGCGATGCAGGTGGAGATATTTTCGTTCACTTCAACGCTATCATTGCTGAAGGTTTCAAAACCCTCGATGAAGGTCAACGAGTAGAATTCACCGTCGAACAGGGCCAAAAAGGCCCCAATGCTCAGAACGTTGTAGCTCTCTAAAACAACACTGAAAATAATAAAAAAAGCAGCTTTTTATAAGCTGCTTTTTTTTGTTATCTCTTTGGATCTTTGTTTTAATCGCCGTCACTGGTTTGATATATTATTTGGCTTTTTGGGAATTACCGTGAGAAACCTCACATTTTGGGGTATGGGGTGTGCGCAGCACGCCCCATACCCCAAAATGTGGCCTCTTACCACGGTGATTCCTAGAGACCTTATTATTTCTCATAATTTCGACAAATATTATCTGTTATAATTGTATGAACCTGGTTACTTAGGTTATGCACGGGGGAGACATATGCATTTTTTGGTACTGTGCGAGTGCAAATATTGCTTGACCTTTCGCAGTTCGAATAACTCTGGAGTAGCGGATAGCAATTGTGTAAGCCGCTTAGAGTTTTAGGAAGGATCGGTCACATGATCACGAAGGGTCTGATCGTTGATGATAATGCTGAGATGCAATCAGTTATCGAGGATTGCTTTTTACATCGTGACGATATCCAAATTATTGGACTTGCGCATAACCGAGAACTTGCATTCAAGCTAGCCCAAAAATATAAACCGAACCTTATATTCTTGAGCGAAAATTTCCAAGGCGAACAAAGCTTGGAAGTTATTACAGCTCTTTTGGATATCAATTCCAATGTGCATATCATCATTCTTTCTATGTTCGCCCCCTCGTCTTATCACCAACAAGCGATGGAAAAAGGTGCGCATGGGTTTGTTCAGTATACAAAGATTTATACCGATTTGTTGCCCGAAATCCAAAGAGTTTCTTCCCTGAAACCTTAGACCTAAATGTGAAGGCAATTCCAAAGGTGTTATTTATGCGTACTGTATTTGCGTGAGAGCAACTTCAGTTATTTATCCCCGCTTTGAAATTGTTAGGCAAAGATTATTTATGACACCTGCTAATCACCTGAATGGGATGAGCCGCTCTTCCAGAGATTGATTAGGCACGACTAGGGCGGAAATTAAAGCATGACATCTGTATGTGAAAAAATTAACTTTGATAACCAATCGCTTGATCTGTTGTTATAATTCGTAATCAAGTGAAAATATTAGCTGAAAGCAAATTCAGATTATATCAATTGCACACAATACTCTCGTGATAAATCAGTTACTCGGAGGAAGCAAGATGAGCAGCAAATCAAATTACTCGCCCGGTTCGGTGGTCTCCTTTTTCGAACAGCCTAACGTTGAAACTGATATGATTTCCGTCGGTTCCGGCGTACCTGTCGGTATTGAGCGTGTCTATAATCCAACCATTGGTATTGGTGGCGCATATGGTGCTTGGGGGCAGAGCTACGATAACGAAACGTTATTCGATTTTCTGGAAGACCACTTTGGCGAACCTTTCCCCCAGGAAAACCGAATGAAATTGTCGACATTGGGCTTTGTTCATCGCCATCATATACCTGAGATTTTGCCCGAAGACGATCTGGCCCTGGAGGTAGAAGTTGGGGCTCGATTTTTGCGTGAGGCAATCAAAGCCAATGGATGGAAACCAGAAGAAGTTGCTGGTGTATTGATCGGGATGACGGGCCCAGTGTCTGATGATTACACCGAGCTGATCGCCAAAGAGGCAGGTATTCCTGATGAGGCGATCAAAGTCAGTGTTCACAAAGCATGCGACAGCTCGATGGGCGCATTACAGCTTATACTGAATCCCGATCTTGCATCGAATGACAAACTAGGCAGAAATATTGCCAAAGAATTGTATGGGAAGAAAGTATTGGTGGGCGGCATTGAAGGACTGAGCCGCTTTGTAAAAAAGTCTCGCGATATCAGTGCTTTGCAGTTGTTTGGCAATGGGGCCGGGGTGATTGGCGTCATCCCTGGGGAGACAATGAAATTCCTCGTAGGCAAACAGCATGAATTATATGACCAGAAGGGTGTCCTATCGCTTTCGATGCATTATCCACATTCTGGGATGATGATGGAAGGTCAGTCGATTATTGAAATATCTCAGGCGGGGGACAACCATTATCGTTTTGCTGGATTGATGAACGAGCCCCAGGATGGCGCACCGGTTGATATGGCTGGTCCCATGGGTATGGTAAAGCTGTTTGTGCGCACTGGCGTGCAAGTTGTGCGAGACGTATTTGGAAAATATCAGGAGCTGATGGACGAGAAAGGCATTTCCAAGGAAATTTCTGTTGGCATAGTTCACCATGCCAATTTGAAGATTAATTCGCTGAAAGCAAAGCGGCTGGAAGATATTGGCATTAAGATCCAAATGCCCTGGATGTTGAGCGAGTTTGGTAATGTCAGCGCAGCTTCAAATATGATCGCTTTTATGCGCCAGCTTCCCAAGATCCAGAAGGGAGATCATATCCTCTTCGATGGATTCGGAGCAGGAACCTATTACGATACTTTTGCGGTAGCAGTTTGATTTTGGCGTATGATTCAGCGCAAATAATAAGTCCACCTTACTACCTGGTTTCATAGAAAGTTTGGCGGCACAATTTTAAAGTTGTTGTATTTATTGGTGCCAACCTGGATTGGCAACACGGTTATCACCGCTCATGTTTGGGATGCTGCTAACAATCCTGGCCCCTTTATCGATCTGCATACCCTATTGTCATTCTGAACGGAGCCTGGCTTGTATTTCAGCCAGGTGAAGTGAAGAATCTCTGAGAGCAAACGATTCAAGTGCCTGCGCAGGAAATAATTCAAGGAGATTATCAGGGATTCCTCTCTCCGTTCGGAATGACAAGTTTATTGTTCAAGATGGTATTGACTACCACACAATTTCAAGGATTTCTCTTAAATATCAACATCCCTTCGGATCCGTAAATATCCGAGGGGATTTTTTTGATTAACACATATTGTTTGTCAAAGCGCTCATCTTTGAATAAGCCCTCACGACCATATACTTCTAAAATAATGATATAGTCCGGCTGCTGGTCGAAGATCAGATTGGGGGGGATGGCGTAATTGATGGTGTAGAACGATTCGTCGAGGGGATAATATTCTGTCGATTGTGGAGAGTTCAATCCCACCGTATCGAGGATGTGAGTGGGTGTGTGGAAACCCAGGACCCCCACATCTCCGGCAGCTAAAACGGGAAGTGTGTCTGTATCGCCAATTTCTTGGGATAAGATCTCCGCTGCCTGATGGTAAAGCAGTTCCAATTTAAACCAGGCCATCTCAGGGGCTGGTCTCGTTGGGCCATGATCGGGATTCAGGGTCCAGCCTCGCAGGGTCAACGCCAGGGGGAACAGGATCACCATTGGAAGCAGTATCGTGCCAAGTCGCGCGCGCCACCCCGGAGCTTGGTCAAGCCCCTCCCCCTGCGAGGTGACATTACTAATAAAATGCTCCATGCCAACCAAGATAAAAAACATCCATGCTGGTAACAGGGGAGTCAAGTACCAACGGAAAATTAATGGATTGGCGATGGCAAAGGCGGCGAAATAAAGCCATGGATAAATAATCCAGGGCCAGACCCGGCTATTTTCTTTCAGGGCCGCGCGCATCCCTATCAGAAAAAAGAATGGATAGATGATCAACCCAACGCCGATCCAGGGAATGCCAAAGGTAAGGTGGCCTAAGAAGGGGGTTGTGTAGTGTTGCATCAGGCGCACGAGAGCGGCGGTTTGGGGTAATCGATAGGCCAGGGATTTTGCAAGTATGGAATTGGGAATCGGGCTGCCAAAATAGAAGGTCGCGAACGTAAACCACAGGATTGTTGGAATACCAAATAATATTAACTCTCCGACAGCTATTTTTTTACTGACGGCTGACGGCTGACGACTGATGGCCGCGAAAAGCCGGGCGAGTCCTAATGGGATGATTAAGAGTAAGGCATCGGGTCGAGTGAGCAGGCTGAGGGCGGCGAATAGGGCAGTGTAGTAATGTTGGTTATTTGTGTGTGAATAGACCGCGGCAGTGAGCAGCAATACGTATAGGCTGGTTTCCAGGCCGCCAATGGCGAATGTCACACTGAACGGCGCCACAGCCCAAACCAAGGCCGCAGCTGCGCCGGCAAATTTGTAACCCAGGTTTTGGCCTAATTTCCAAAGCAACAGAGCGGTAAGAGCGTCGGCCAGGGCGTTGAAGACCAGAGCGATCACAGGGAAGTTGGCCTGTGTCCCGCCAGACAAGGCCCCGAGAGCGACCATGGTCAATGTGTAAAGTGGCGTTGTAGTCCCCAATACTTGTTCGCCGGGGTTGTAGACAAAACCTTCGCCTGCCAGAATGTTGCGCGCATAGCGGAAGGTGATGAAAGAGTCATCTACAGTGCGCGGACCAGGAATCAGCCGAGCAGTGAGAGCAAGGATGATTATCAGGCCAGGAATGATCAGTGACGGTATGCGAGGTTTCATTTATTCAGCCGGATTGATCCGGCGCTGTTGCTTAGCCCGGAAATTCATTTCCGGGCGGCTTTGCGCTCAATTACCAATGCATCTTCATTTTCATAGATAATTTCATAAGTGCTCAAATGGGTCAATGATTCTTGAAAAATAGTAAAAAGGATTCCGTTTTCCCGCAGGGCTCTCTTGGCGATGATGATGTGCGAAAAGGTGAGATGATTATCCTGCGCCCAGCGCTCCAGGTTGGTTGCGTCGGTGTTGGCTAATGATTGTAATTCAGCGTGCAGTCTAACTCGGCGAGAGAATTCTCTGTCTGGCAGCCATTCATGTCCCTGGGGCGTTGTCAAACTGTGCCGATGGCTGAGAGCGGGAAACCATTCACTGACATAATCATCCCCGTAGCTTTGGTTGCCTGTGATCACAAGAAAGGACGCGTTTTCTGGAGTGTGCTGGCTGATCCATTGCATGGATTCAGCCTGTGCCTGGGAAAGACTGTGATACTGCGGCGCCAAATAAGCGGAGATGAGCGCATAAATCAGCAGGAATCCGATGGTGAATTTGGATAGCTTTCCTTTGAGGGGGTTTGTTGATTGATTTGTGTTTACCAGGGGTAAGATAGCCTTTTCCAGACCAATACCAGCTAGCAAGGCGATCGGGAGTGAGGCGTAGACCGGGCTCAACCTGGGCTCGAAGACAAAAACTGCAGCCAGCCAGGCTGGGATCAGGAAATTTCGTTCCCGCAGACTGAACAGAAACCCCAAGAAACCAATTACTGCTAATATATCTACCAGCGGCTCGTTGGTGAACAGCAATGAAAGAGGTGTGATCAATGCAGCAATCGAAAACGATTCGGTCTGATAAGGATAAAACAATACTCCCAACCCGTGCCGTTGTACCAAAGTGACCCACCAAGGAGAAGTCAGGATGGCAGTGCCCAGGACTACGATGATTGAGTTTGTGACAATTTTTCTTGCCCCCCAGCTCCCAATTTTGGGGGCGCTAGTCCCCCCCAGGATTGGGGGGTTAGGTGGGCTTTGGCTCAGATGTTCAGACCTCTTTATCGAATAAACAAACAACACCCCACTACTATAGAAGGCAAACCAGGCTGTTCCAGGATGACTAAGGATTGTCAGGCTGGCAAATATGATTGCCAATAGTATGTGCCGTTTTTGATGCGTTGTGAACAGGCAGTGCAGTTGGATAAGGGCCAGGATGGCGAAAACATATCCAAAGGAACGGGTCAAACCTGCCCCAACGACGAGCCAGTCAAAGGAGGTTGGCAACAATGCAAAGGCCAGGGTGGCTGAGATTAATTGTATCGTCGAGGGCAGCAACTTGCGCGCCAATACAAAAAAAGCAGGGATGGTCACACAGCTCACAAAAGGTGGGATTAGTCGGATGAGATCAAGGACAGATACAGCAGTAATTTTCGATAAAAGGTCCGTAATGAGAATTGCCAGCGGTGGGTAGGCAAATGGAATGTTGAACTGGTTGTAGCTGGTGACTGCAGGCAAAAATGAACTACTGGCTTGCAGGTCTTGAATTAAGGCAAAAAAGAATCCCCCATCATTGAGCGGGTACTCGATGGGTAGCACATGCAAAAACCGCACGAAAGCGCCCAAAAGAATAGCAAATACTAGGCTAATAATTTGGATTGCTTTTTCCTGATCTTTGCTGTCCTGATCCGATGAAGTACTCATGGAAAATGGTGTACAATGCAGTTCTTAGTTCTGAGTTGGTGCCCAATCGCGTTGGGTCCTAACTCAGAACCATACATGAAATCAGATAAAGCAGCCAACGCGGTTGGCTGGCCACCCCTTAGATGAATTATATGCTCGAAAGATATCATCAGGCAAGTCGCAAATATCAAAGTCTAATAGCCATCATCGGCGCAGTTGTCGTATCAATCGTCTTGAAGGTATGGATATTATTGCTCGAAGCTGTTCCTTTCAACAGTGATGAGGCCATTGTTGCACTAATGGCACGCCATATTCTGGCTGGTGAGCGTCCGATATTTTTCTACGGTCAGGCTTATATGGGTAGTCTGGATGCCTGGCTGGTGGCCGGTGGATATTGGCTGTTTGGCAAATCTGTTTGGGTGATCCGTTTTGTCCAGGGCTTGCTCTTTGTGGGTGTTTTACTGACCACAGTTAAACTGGGGGAAACTGCTTTAGGTTCCAAAAAAGTTGGCGCATTGGCCGCCTGGTTCCTGTCGATCCCACCGGTAGTTGTTACCCTGTATACAACTGTTTCCCTGGGGGGATACGGCGAGGCTTTGCTGTTGGGGAATTTGATCCTCTTGGTAGGTTTGTATCTCACAAAATCACTGCGCGATGATCGCCCAATCCCAAGCTGGCATTGGGCTCTATTGGGTTTCTTGATGGGTATGGGCCTTTGGGCCTTTGGATTGAGCCTGGTTTACAGCATCCCTGTGGGAATCGCAATACTTTACTATTTGGGACGGGGTAGGAAGTTTATCGATACCCTGCGTGAACCGCAAACCTGGCAGGCGATTGCCTTAATCGTGCTGGGGTTGATGGTCGGATCAACACCCTGGTGGTTGCACGCCATGCAGCATGGTTTTGACCAATTGCTGTGGGAGTTGCGAGGGGGTGCCATTGCAGGTGTCGATCAATCCAACTGGATGCTCCAGATCTGGAACCATTTTTGGACTTTCTTCCTTTTTGGTGGCACTGTAATTTTTGGTTTGCGACCATCCTGGGAAATCCGCTGGTTGGCTATGCCTTTGCTTCCGGTGGCACTGACATTTTGGACTGGTGTGGTCGTGCATACCTTTACCCGATTGGCAGATGGGCGCTCGAACCGCCGAGGTTCTGGGCTGCTGCTTGGTGTCATGGGAATTCTGGCCCTAGGCTTTATCTTCACTCCCTTTGGCGGGGATCCTTCGGGCCGCTATTTCCTTCCCTTGGCAATTCCACTGTCTCTCTTCGCAGCAGAGATGATTATCCAGTGGGCTAAAGAATACGGCCGCTGGGTTTGGGGAATTGCTGTATTGATTTTTGTTTTCAACCTTTGGGGAACGATCCAAACTGCAACGAAATTTCCGCCGGGAATAACAACCCAGTTCGATCAGATTGCGCAGGTTGATCATAGCTATATGGATGAGTTGATCGATTTTTTGCATCAGGAAGAACTTGAATATGGCTACACTAATTATTGGGTAGCATATCCGTTGGCATTTCAATCGAACGAGGAGTTGATCTATCTACCGCGTTTGCCTTATCATGGCGATTTCCGTTATACGTTTCGTGACGATCGCTACGAGCCATATCGCCCATTGGTTGAGAACAGTGACCAAATTGCCTATATCACCACCAACCATCCGGATTTGAACGGTTGTTTGAGGGCATACTTCGCCAGTTTCGATGTTTCCTATGCCGAGAAAAAGATCGGTGATTATCAGATCTTCTATGATTTATCTCAAGATTTTCGCCCCGCAGAAATGGGTTTTGATGGTGATCTGAAAGGTATTGATTGTTCAGGATGGGGTAAGATAGATGATGAAGCTGAAGGATAAATCTTGGGCGCCAGCGCTGGCAACTTTTCTGGCCCTTTGCCTGATTGTCGCACTGGTTATTATTAATGCCGAAGGCGATCCGCTGGCCTTGGCTCGCCTGGGTACCCGCTTTAGCATCAATGATCCTGAGGGTACTGCTGGCTACGATGGCCAATTTGTGTACTACATCGCCAGGGATTTGCGGCCTGATGACGTATCAGCGCATCTGGATGTGCCAGCATATCGATATCAGCGCATCCTGATGCCCTTGCTGGCCCGGCTGCTCAGTTTCGGAAATCTGGGTGCTTTGCCGTGGGTATTGGCGGCTATCGGAATAATTGCCCAGTCTCTCGGCACCTGGGGAGTGGCCTCGCTATTGAAACGTTGGGATGTCAATCCCTGGTATGCTTTAGTTTACGGGGTGTGGGTAGGTTTCGTTCTGGCCGTTCGTCTGGATTTGCCCGAACCCTTGGCCTACAGCTTGATCGTTGCGGCTTTGATGGCCATATTGAATGAAAAACATGGCCCTGCCTGGATGCTCTATGGCCTGGCCTTGTTTGCTAAAGAAGTGACAATCGTGTTTGTGGCCGCGCAAAGTTTGGTGTACCTCTGGCGTCGCCAATGGCGGAGCGCGTTTGGTTTGGGTTTGTTGACGCTCCTGCCTTATGGATTATTCCAGTTTTGGCTGTGGCGTATATTTGGAGCGTTGGGCCTGGGTTCAGGCGGAGACATGGCGACGCCCTTCGAGTGGATCCCACTGATGGGCCTCATCCGTATCGGAGCCTATAGCCCAAAACTATTACTTGCCAGCCTGGTCGTATTTGGCCCCTTTTTGTTGTTGCCCGCCTTTTGGGGATTATGGGTGGTAGGAAAAAAAGTTTCGCAGCGCCAGATCAACCTGATTGATTTAGCTTTTGCATTGAATGCTTTGGTTATCCTGTTCCTGCCATTTTCGACCTTTCGGGAGCCGGGTGGCTTACTGCGGTTTTCTTGCGGCCTAGTCTTGGCGCTGATATTATTTGTGGGTCGCGGCAGATACCAAAAGATTTTGCGTTATATGCCCTTGATGCTGGTATTGAATGTCTTTTTATTAAAATAATGGGCGATTGCATTGCGCAATGGTGATATTCACCGCGGAGACGCGGAGAACACAGAGATAAATAGTATTGATTTGGAGAAATCTAAAAGCATGCGCCTGATTTATAATGCAGATTTTCTCTTTCTAATTCCTGCTCCGCGAACTCAGCGTCTCAGCGGTAAGGCAGTTTATTACTAGGTGTATGGGCGGAAATATTAGAGAGAAACTCCAGTCCTTGAAAGAAGGAAATCTATTCCCAGTTATTTGGTGGGTATTGGGAATAGGCATCGTTATCGGATGTCTGATTAACTTTAGTAATGGCATCAGTGGATTCGATTGGATTTTCTTTTATTACCCTCAGGCGCAACAAGTCAGCGACGGAACCCTTCTCAATCCGCTGTGGATTTATTTCATCATCAAGCCCATTGCGCTGCTGCCGCTGCCTATCAGCTATTTGATATTTTTGTTATTGAACCTGGGCATGTACTGGTTTGGGAGCCAGCTGACGGTCGGGAATCGATTCCTGCTGTTGTTTTCCTTTCCCGCATTCTGGATGTTGTGGTTTGGGCAGTTAGATGGTTTTGTGCTCTTTGGTGCAGCTTTGGGCTTGTTCGCCTGGGATTCAAAAAAGCCAATCTTGATGGGTATCGCCATACTTTTTTTGCTGGTTAAACCGCACATCGGCGCTCCCTTGGCAGTATTGTATTTCTTCTGGTTTCCAAAACGCGATACACTGTTGACGATATTCGTTGTTACCCTGTTATCTATGATCGTTTGGGGTTGGGACTGGCCGATCATCTGGGTGCGCAATATCTTGACCATTCAAGAGAAGTTTTACGTTCCCCAAACCACCAATATCTCATTATTCCCCTATGGTTTGTTGGCCTGGTTGGCAATCTTGATACCCAAGACGCCGTTGGATAGAGTCAAAGTCGCTTTGTCAGCGACGTTGTTGTCAGTTCCTTACGCGGCGACGTATTCCATTCTGCCTTTGTTGGTTTTGCCTCAGCCCTGGTGGTTGTACCTGATTGGAAGTTTGCCCTTCTTCTTGGGGCCCAATGGGTACCGATTGACTATGCTTGTGCCAATCATGACGATTGTTTTGGTGATTTATCCTCCTCTGAAAGCCAAATATTTTGAATTGCGGTTAGCTAAATGAAACTCCCTACGCTATCAATTAAACACCTCGTTGTAAGTTTGACCTTTTTGGCAGTCTTTGCTATGGTCGCGCGTATATCCATGGACACAGATACCTGGTGGCATTTGCGAGCGGGGCAATGGATTGTCGAGAATCGTAGTGTTTTACGTCATGATCCTTTTTCGCACACACGTTTGGGAGAGGAGTGGCATTACCCAGGCTGGCTCGTAGAAGTTCCCATGTATGTCATTTACCAGGCATTTGGTCCCGGCGGCTTGAATTTGTGGACTGCGACGATGGTCGCGGTTACATTTTGGTTTGTTTGGAAGACTCTCTCGGGTGGGGAGTTTGTGCGCGCATTTGTGATTATTCTGGCTGCAGCCGCCTCGGGCGTTTATTGGGCTGCCAGGCCACATTTGATGACTTTCTTGCTGACTGGCGTATTCTTGTGGATTTTTGAAGAGAACCAAAAATTGCCTGATGCGCATAGCCATGATAGTGGACATCAAACCCAGCGGAAAATCTGGCTGTTACCCTTGCTGATGATTGTTTGGGCCAACAGTCATGGCGGCTTCGCAGTGGGGTTTATTCTGTGGGGAGTCTATTTCCTTAGTGCGGTTTTGGGTTTGTTGTGGGATTGGTTTGAAAACCGGCGGCAGACGGCGGATGGCGGACTGCGGTCAGCCGTCAATAGTCAGCGGGTAAAGATGTTGTTTATCATTGGGCTTCTCATGACGATTGCGGTTTGTATCAACCCCTCCGGTCCGGTTATGCTGCTTTATCCCTTTAAAACAGTCGCTATCGAAGTTCTAAGAGATTTTATTCAAGAATGGCAATCTCCAAATTTCCACAATCAAGAGGTACTGCCTTTCCTGTTGCTGCTTCTGCTAACCCTGGGAGCCTTAGGAGTTTCCAAGAAGCGCATCTCATCAGTTGATTTCTTCCTGTTGGCTGGCTTTACCTATCTCAGTCTATTAGCAGGGCGCAATATCGCTTTGTTTGCGCTGGTGGCTCCTATGGTGTTAACCCGACATGCAGTGCTCTTTCTCCAGGAATTAGGAGAACGTTCGGGGTTTCGTAGATCAATTCAACCCCCCCCTCGTACCACTCGGTGGCAATCCACCTTGAACTGGATCATCTTAGGGCTGTTGATAACCACTGTTGTCATCAAAGCCGGTATGGTGATTCCAAAGAAGGTAAACCAAGAACATTTTATGGAAACTTTACCAGTCGAGGCAGTGGCGTACCTGCGTGCAGAACAGCTTGCTGGCAAGCTGTTCAATTCATATAATTGGGGAGGTTATCTTCTGTGGTCGCTGCCTGAATACCCGGTCTTCGTGGATGGGCGCACGGACTTGTATGGTGATGAGTTGATTGGGGAGTGGATACAAGTGGTGCAGGCCGAAGACGGTTGGGAGAACGTGCTGGACGATTGGGATGTGAATCTCATTATGTTAGAACATACCAGGCCCGTGGTGAGCGAATTAGCTGATGCTGGTTGGGATTTGTTGTATGAGGATGAAATCGCTGTCATATTTGTACAGGATTGAGGTTTTAACTATTGAAAAGAATAATTATTTTTTCTGATCAAAACGTTCGCAGTGCCTGGGGCGTGTTTTTTATTTCTGGCAGTTTGCTGGCGCTGGAGATGCTCTATATCCGCTTCATCTCTATTTTATTATTTCCCGTAGCGGCGTATTTGGTGATCAGTCTCGCTATGCTGGGCTTGGGCGCCAGTGGTGGCTATCTCAGTCTAAAACGAAAAACCGCTTTTGAAATGGCGGGTGCCGGTTGGGCTAGTTTAGGTTTTTCAGTTTCGGTATTATTGTCCTTGCCATTTTTGTGGTTTGCAGGCCAAGAGTCCACTGCTGCGATCCTATTGCCCTTGATCCTGGCTTTGCCGATGTTCTTCGGTGGTTTTGCATTGTCGACATCATTTTCTTTGCCCGACACAAGATTGCCTGTTTTATATTTTGCTGATTTATTAGGCGCAGGAGTCTCGGCTGGCCTTGTGCTCGTGGGTTTAATATATTTTAGCGGTATACAAGTTGGACTGATTATCGCAGCCGCAAGCCTTTTATCGGCTTGGATATTTTCCAATAAGAAAAGGCGCATTTTTATTGGAGCGCTGATAATTATTATCATTTTTCTATTTGGTTTCAGTGAGAAGCTTCCTAAGGGGGTAACTTCGATCTCGCCCAAAGAGCTCAAACTTATGCTTGATTTGGGTGAACCGGCAAAGTGGGAATACCAGGGCTGGAGTCCGCTTGCTCGTGTGGATGTTTTCTCAATCCCAGGAGATTTTCTTTCCCCTGAATTCGATGTGCCCTACAAGCTGGTCACACATGATGGGGGCGCGCCAACGTTACTTCTAAATTTACAGCATGAGCAAGACAAGATTAGCATCATCGACCAGACAATCTTTGGAGTGCCGTATTGGATCAAAAGTCAACCCTCAGTGTTGATCATTGGCTTGGGTGGAGGTCCTGATGTTGTTGCTGGCCTTGCTGCGGGAGCTTCGAAAATAAAGGGCGCCGAGGTCAATCCTGAAATGGTGGCCCTTGTCGAACAGCACTACGCTGATTTTACAAACCATCCTTACAATGATGAACGTGTGCAGATCGAATTAATCGATGGCAGACACCTGCTGGCTAGCAGTGAAGAGCAATTCGACATCATCCAATTAACGGGAGTGGATACCACTGTCGCCTCGTTGGGAGCCAATCCTAATATGGCGGAGAATTACCTTTATACCCATGAAGCCTTTGTTGGCTATCTGGAGCATTTGAACGATGCCGGGGTTTTGTCGATATCGTTTCCAAATATCGAAGGTTTGGGATTACGTTTGTTGGCACTGACAGCGGATGCCCTGAAATCTGCTGGAATCACAAATGTGGCGGATCACATTATTGTTTCTGAGATGACCGGTTATATTCACGTGTTGGTCAAAAAGACCCCATTTGCCAGCGCAGAGGTCGCAACGATCCAGGGGCATTATTATGAAAAACCAAGCAGCATTTACTTCCCACTTTATCACCGTCTGTTTGGCACGCCCGATGCGGAGTTTATTGCTAACGTGGGGGTTTTGCTCGCACCTGGCCTGTCGATAGAAAATCAGTACTCGGCATTTTTGGCCTCGCTTTCAGCGGGAGATGGAGGTGCCTTCATCGATCAGCAGCCGCAAACCATCGCTCCGCCCACGGACAACTGGCCCTTCTTCTTTGTGCTGGATAAACGTGGTTATCAGAGTGTCAACATTGACGCTTTATTGCTAACGTTGTGGATTCTGCTATTCTTCTCGCTACTTTTGACGATCTTGCCGCCCTTTTTCTTGTCGCGCCGGGGACTTTCCATTCCGAAACCGGGAATTATCTCTGGCTATTTTGCCAGCCTGGGGCTGGGCTTCATATTTGTGGAAGTGACGCTGATCCAGAAGCTTGGCCTGATCCTCGGACACCCTTCCTACTCACTTGCAGTTACGTTATGTGCCTTGCTAATCGCCTCGGGCTTGGGGAGTCTTTTGAGTACAAAAATTTCGATCCCCATGAAAAAGAAGGCCTGGCTGTCTGCGCTGACAATTGCCTTCCTTGTACTCATTTCTAACCTGATCCTGGATAGGTTTGGAGAATTGATCCTGGTGCAATCCTTATCGGTGCGTGTATTGATTTCATGCGCAATTGTCGCCATTCCAGGCATTTTTATGGGCATCCCATTTCCTTCTGGACTGACTTTAGTCAAGAAGATTGAGATCAACTTTGTCCCCTGGGCCTGGGGCATCAACGCTACATTCACTGTGATTGGAACGATCCTGGCTCTCTTGTTGGCCTTGAACTATGGTTATGCTCGAGTGTTGGCAATATCAGCAAGCCTATACATAATTTCAGCAGTGTCAATATTCGTTATTCCGGATGGGAGAATTGCTTATGAACAGTCAAATTGAACATATTACATCAGGCGATCAACTCATCGCTATGATTATCAGAGACAAACATTATCCCTCAGAGACGACTTTCTATACTCCTGATCACAGCACAATGCAATTGGGCCATGTTGTTTATCCCAAGGGCGGTCGTATCGTTCCGCACAAGCATCTTCCCTTGGAGCGCAATCTTGTGGGCACAGCTGAAACACTCATCGTAAAACAAGGCAAGGTCGAGGTGGATTTGTTTGATGAGGCCGAAAAGCTGATCCTAAAGACAGTTCTAAATGAGGGGGATGTCATTTTGTTGCAAGCAGGTGCGCACGGTTTCCGCATGCTGGAGGATGCGGTTCTCTTTGAGATAAAACAAGGCCCCTATACGGGTTTGCGAGAGAAGGAGCATATCCATGATACCGGTCAATGAGCCTTTGATTGGCGAGAAAGAAAAGACCTATGTCCTCGATTGCTTGGAAACAGGCTGGATCTCATCGGCTGGCAAGTATGTCGATGCCTTCGAGACTAAATGGGCCGAGTACTGTGGAATGAAGCATGGTGTTGGTATGTGTAATGGATCCGTTGCGCTTTCAGCAGCCGTGGCAGTCTTAGACCTCCAACCTGGTGATGAAGTTATCATGCCCACATTTACGATCATCTCGTGTGCTTTGGCGGTGATTGAGAATGGCGGCGTCCCGGTTTTGGTGGACTCTGACCCTGACACATGGACGATGGATGTCAGCCAGGTGGAGGAAAAAATCACCTCGAAAACGCGCGCCATCATGCCGGTTCATATTTATGGTCATCCTGTGGAGATGAGCTCGTTGTGGACTCTGGCTGAGGAACACGATCTTGTCATTTTAGAGGACGCCGCGGAAGCGCATGGCGCGGAATACAATGGGCGCAAATGCGGAGGACTCGGCGACATGAGCTGCTTCAGCTTCTACGCCAATAAGATCATCACCACGGGCGAAGGCGGCATGGTCCTGACCAACGACCCAGATTTGGCGGAAGCATTGCGAGATCAGCGCAACCTGGCCTTCAAGCGTGATAGACGCTTCTATCATACTGAGATGGGACATAATTATCGCCTGACCAATGTGCAGGCTGCCATCGGTTTGGCGCAGATCGAGCGTATTGAGCAATTGGTTGCAAAGAAACGCCGCATGGCGCAGCTGTATGAAGAAGGTTTGCGCGGGCTGCCGCTTCAATTGCCTGTGGAGAAAGACTGGGCCAAAAATGTCTATTGGATGTATGGCATTGTCTTGGATGATGAAGTGCCCTTCGAAGCTGTTGAGTTTTCCGCTCGATTGAAGGATGCCGGCATGGGCACACGCCCCTTCTTTCTAGGGATGCACGAGCAGCCGGTTTTCCATGATCGCAATCTCTTTGTTGGTGAGCGATATCCGGTTGCAGAACGTATTGCCCGACGGGGGTTGTATCTTCCTTCGGGGCTGACCCTGACCGAAGTGCAGATTGAACAGGTGGTGGAAGCCGTCTTGGGCATCTTGAGATAATTATGGGAGCAAACTATTTTGTAGAAATATATAATCAAGTGTGTGCTGGGGGCTTGATTTGAAAATCTAAAGCATTGAGTATGCAGGCCAGGTTGACTCTGTCTGTTATTTGAAGATGGCAGCCATATTTTTGAAAAAATAACCAACATGGAACACAAACGACCAATTTCAGCAGTTCTCAATGATTTGGGTGGGTATTTAATTAATTTCCCATGGACAATAAGCTTATTTCTAAAGGGTCATGGGCCATGTTTTCGAATATTTTCTCACCTTACCTTGAGTGAAAAAATATTTCTCTATCGGATGACCTTAACATTGAGATCAAATTCAGTAATCGTTGAAATTGGCAGCTACCTTGGGGCCAGCACAACATTTTTGGCTGCAGGCGCTAAAGATACCCAGAGTCTTGTATATTGTGTAGATACCTGGAAAAATGATGCCATGAGTGAGGGGCCCAGGGATACTTTTGACGAATTCTTATCGAATACAGAAATTTACCGAGATCATATAAAACCTTTTCGAGGGTTGTCGGTAGATATTGCCAATGGATTTGATAATCCCATCGATCTGCTGTTTTTAGATGGTGACCATTCCTATCAAGGTTGCCGTTCAGATGTAGAAGCCTGGTTGCCAAAAATGAAACCAGGCGGCATTGTCGTCTTGCATGATTATGGTTGGTTTGAAGGGGTTCAGCAGGTTGTGCGGGAGATCGTAAAACCAATTGAAGAAAATCCTGGTCGCGAATTGCCCAACATGTACTGCGCTCGCATAAAGAGGCCTCGGTGATGGGTGTATCAAAAAATCTGATCCAGGCTGGAAAAGGAGTTTATCGCGCGCTGAGACAATTTCCCATAGAGCGTGATTTGCTGCGCAGGAAAGAGTTTGTCGCAGAACAAATCCGTGATTTGAATGGTCATATGCTACGGCAGCGAATTTCATCCTATGTTGGCAGTATGCGGTCCGATGCATCCAAAATTGGGGATTATGTGTTTTCTGCTTCTCAATCTGTGCCGGTATTATATAACGCTACCTATGCTGTGATGACGCTGCATTTGCTGAACGAGCTGCAAAGTTTTTCATCCGAAGAGAGAAGCGCCTGGTTAGACTATTTCTCAAGATTTCAAGAAGAAGATGGTCTGTTCAAAGATCCCAAGCTAGAAAATCGGCTTGCTAAAACAGAAGATTGGTGGGGGTGGAGGCACCTTGCTCTGCAAGTGATTATCTCTGTCACCGCGCTGGGTGGCGTGGTAGAAAAGCCCTTTGAATTTCTCAATCTTTACTACGATTTGGATTTCTTGATATCCTGGCTTGAAAACCAAGATTGGGATAACAAGTCCGCAGATGTCAGTAACGCCGTACAGAATATTGGTGCCTTAATGCAGTATTCAAGAGATTTTCACGCCAATGATCGAGCGAGAGCAGCTGTTGACTGCATGTTGGATTGGTTAGAAAAAACCCAGGATGCAGCCACAGGTTTTTGGGGCGAAGCAGGCCAAACCCCAGAATCCTTATCCCTTGGGGTTCAAACGGGTTATCATTTGTGGTTATTGTTCTTTTATGACAAGCGACCCCTCCATCATATTGATCGCATCATTGATAGCTCCCTGGCTACTCAAAATAAATTTGGTGGATATGGTGTTAAATCCAATTCCAGCGCCTGTGAGGATATAGATTCGATGGATCCGCTGGTCAGGCTAACGTTGCATACGGAATATCGACGTGATGAAATTCATGAATCCTTAAAAGAAGCTTTGCCTTGGATCATCGTGAATATGAATGAAGATGGCGGGTTTGTATTCCGACGAAGCGAGAGATTGTATTACGGGCATGATCTCATGTCGGCGAACAGCAACCAAAGTTCTCTTTTCCCTACCTGGTTCCGAACCTTGAACCTGGCATATTTAGCGCAGGTAATGCCAGATACTTTCCTGAATGAAATCGATTGGCAATTTACGGATTGTCCGGGATTGCAATTTTTCCGCCAAACAGGTGATTGACGTTGACTTCTGAAACTGGCCAACTCAAACAACAAGCCACAAAATCCCTGAAATGGGCCCTGATTGGGGACTTGCTCCCAAAAATCTTGCAGCCTGTAGTGACCATAGTGTTGGCGCGCATCTTAATTCCGGAAGATTTTGGGATCATTGGCATTGCAGCCCTGGTTATCGGTCTTGTTCGAATGCTGGAGAGTATGGGGCTCAATCAAGCCTTGATCCAGACCGATGAAGATATTGAAGAGGCCGGAGATGTCGTTTTCTGGAGCAACCTGGGGCTAAGCTTGATTTTGTTTATAGCCTTGTATTTTGCAGCTCCATGGATAGCGAGATTTTTTGATGAGCCTCGTTCCGCGGCAGTCATTCAGGTAATGGGAATTCAGCTTATCATCAGTGCCTTTGATGATGTTCAGGAGGCATTGCTGCAGCGCGATTTTCAATTCAAAGAATTAGTTGGGCGGCGGTTAGTTCCCGTGCTTATTTCGGCAGTGATTAGTGTTGCCATGGCAATCGCCGGTTATGGTTACTGGTCATTAGTGGTTGGCACTTTGGTTGGAACAGCATTGGGTGTTGCCTTCTTGTGGCGGGTAAGCCAATGGCGTCCACGGTTTCGTTATGATCTTCGTGTAGCACGATTGCTGATCGGTTTCGGAATTTTGGTAACCTTAGAGAGTTTCCAGGGATGGGCACTGAATTATGGCGATAACTTGGCGGCTGGATATTTCCTAGGAGTCGAAGGCCTGGGTTTTTATACAATGGCTTTTACCGTCGCGGTTGTCATGTTAGGCTTTATGATTTTGCCAGTCTCCCGGGTTGCTTATTCGGCTTTCAGTAGATTGAAAGATGATCGTGAACAGTTGAGACGTTCCTTTGTGGAGATGACCCGGTACTTAGCAGTGATTGTCATTCCGGTTTCATTGGGAATCTTTTTGTGCGCTGACTTTATAGTGGAAATCATTTTGAAGACACCTTGGGAACCAGCCGTGCCAGCTATTCGGATTTTGGCGATTATGCCGGGACTCAGTTGGATCATCGCTCTGTATCCCTCGTTGTATCGGGCAATCGGCCGCCCAGATGTGATGCCCAAATTCCATATTGCCACGCTGCTATATATTATTCCGGCTTACATCATTGGTGGGCAATTTGGATTAGAAGGTTTCTCATTGGCGCGTGCATCTGTTGGTTTAGTTTTCTATGTTCCCCACATTTGGCTGTCTGTAAAATTAATAGAGCTTCCGAAAACATATTTTTGGGAATGTATCCGCACGCCGCTGTTTGCAGGACTGCTCATGTCTGGCTTGGTTTATGGGGCTCTTTACATGGTGATCTCTAATGAACCGATCTGGATTCATCTTGTTGGTGTTTCACTTTTCGGGGCAATCACTTATGGTTTAGCATTGTGGTTGCTTGACAAATCCCTGTTTGCTCGTATGGTTAATCTTGCCATACAGATGATCTAAACTTATGACTCATTCCTATTCGATCAGCATTATCATTCCGACATACCAAAGAACGCAATACTTGTTCGATACGGTATTCAGTATTCTGGCTCAGGAAAAAGGGAATGATGAGCTAGAAATTTCGATCATAGACAATGAGCCCTTAGAAAACGCTGAAAAATCGCAGTTTTGCAAAAATAATCATCTGATTTATATTCATGAACCAAGGCCCGGGCTGCACAACAGCCGTCATACCGGAGCGCGACATGCTATTGGAGAAATCTTGATTTATGTCGATGATGATATCCGCGCATGTGATGGTTGGCTTGAACAAATCTATCAACCGTTTGATGATCAACGCGTGGCTGTAGTTGGAGGGAGGGTGTTGCCTGAATGGGAAATTGAACCTCCTGAGTGGATGAGCCTCAATCATCCTGGCTATTTGAGTTTGCTTGATTTGGGTGATGATCCAAAGAAATTGAGCTGGCCAGAGCAAGTATTTGGTTGCAATTTTGCCATTCGGCGTTCTGTCCTTCTCGAAGTTGGGGGTTTCAACCCCGATAGTTTCGCAGATCGTCGTTTGCGTTGGTATCGTGGGGACGGCGAAACAGGTTTGTTGAAGAAAGTGTACTGCGCTGGTTATGATGTGTTCTACCAGCCATCAGCGTGTGTGTTTCACAGGATTCCAAAAAACCGTCTTACAAAAGATTACTTTTTGAAACGCGCATCTAACCAGGCAGTCAGCGATGGTTTTAGCACGCGGCGGACAAACAGATATCAGTCTGAAAGGATCGAATCTGGTTCTTATGATTCTGAGATTACTACGGAAAAAATTTCTAAGTTGAAAATGTTATTGAAAGGTATATTATTAGGAGATGCCTCAGCTTGGTTTTTTGTGCGACTCAAAATAGTGTATTCCCTTGTACGTTTGAATTACGCGGTCCGATTCATTTTTGACGCCAAACTGCGAGTATTTGTGAGCCAACCAAATTTTATGGAAAAGGATTCATCCTGATGGTTTTCGAGCGTTATTCTAACTACTACGATTATTTGTATGCCGAGAAAGATTACGCCGCTGAGTGCGATTTCGTCGAAACCATTTTTGATAAGTACGCTGACAACCCAGTCAAGAGTATTTTAGATTTGGGATGTGGCACGGGTGGACACGCCGTCCTATTGGCGCATCGTGGGTACCGGTTGACCGGAGTAGATCTCTCTGAGAGCATGTTGTCTATCGCGCAGGAAAAAGCAAGGGATTTAAACCTGTCTATTGATTATCATCTACAGGATATCAACCAGCTTCGACTTGAGCGGTCTTTCGACGCGGTGATATCTATGTTCGCGGTGATGGGCTATCAAATTCACAATCGGAAGCTGGAGCAGACAATTCAGAGTGTTCACCAAAATCTGAATCCTGGAGGGCTTTTCATTTTTGATGGCTGGTTTGGCCCCGCAGTTTTATCCGAGCGACCTGTTGAGCGCACAAAAATCATCGAGACGGATACTGGGCGTATCATACGGCATGCGCGTCCAGAAATAGACATCGTCAATCATGTTGTTAAAGTTTTCTATAAAGTGCTTCATTTGCAAGGAGATGCTCTTATCGACGAGATCGATGAGGTCCATGAAATGCGGTTCTTTTTCCATCAAGAGATAAAATATATCCTCGAGAATAGTGGCTTTGCGTTAATGAGGCTCTCTCCATTTATGGAACTTGATCGACCCATTACGGTGCATGATTGGAATATGAGCGTCGTTGCCAGGAAAATATAGTATGGCGCAAAAGAATAAATCTATCGCCTTTATTCACCACCGGGGAGAATTCGATACCGTACCTTCCTTGATGGGAGCCGTAAAACTGCTTTTGCGAGATGGATATTTCGTGGATTTGATATTTGTCAGCGATCCTGCCTTTGACGCGCCGCATTTTGATGATGTGAATGTTCGCCTGATTGCCTTGCCATCACTGCGCCGCTTTTCCCTGCCAACGGGTTTACGCAGAATCCTCGAAGCGCTGATGTTGTTGTGGTTCGTATTTTGGCAATCTATGCTGCGAAGATTCTCATGGCTAGTTGGCGTCGACCCCGTGGGATTGATCATCAGCGGATTCGTGGCGCGGGTTTTTCGTCTCCGTTTTTTGTATGCCAATTTGGAGATATTGTTTTCGAGCGAAGTATCTTCGGCCTATATTCGCATCATCAAGCGCTTAGAACGTTACTACAATAAAAGATGCGCCTTTACAATTATTCAGGATCTTTCTAGAGCAGAATTATTAGCGCGTGAAAATCTGATAGATATCGATACGATTTGCTTGCTGCCAAATTCTCCTTTTGGGGAAGCAAGTCAGAGAAGCAGCCAGTTTTTGCGCGACAGATTACAGATTTCTGCTGAGCAAAAATTGATCTTGCATGTGGGCACCTTAGGGAAGTGGACCAGCACCCCAGAACTGCTTGCGGCATCCCGAAACTGGTCCGAAGACCTAACGCTGGTTTTACATAGCAGGCAGCGCGGGAGCGAGATAGACCTTGACCTGGCCGATCACCCCAGAGTACAGGTCTCGGATCGCCCGGTTCCTTCGCAGGATTTGCCCAATCTCATCGCCTCCGCAGATATTGGCCTGGTGCTCTATCGAAAAGATGATCATTTTATGCATGGCGACAATATTCAATATGTTGGGCTGTCATCGGGCAAGATGGCGGAATATTTGCGTTGTGGTGTTCCCGTCGTCGTGACGGCCTTTCCCGGATTGTGCGAATTAGTCGAGGAATTTCAGTGTGGAATTTGCATCGAAAATGCGGATGAGATTGCCGATGCGATTCATACGATTTTGGCGGATCGGTCCAAATACAGCCAGGGCGCGGTTGAATGCTTTAATGATGTGTTCAACTTCGAGGAAAAATTCAAACTTGTGCTTTCTCGATTGAATAATGATCCGGCGTGAAAATATCCTTGGTGTGAATGTCAGCACCATCAACATGGAACAGGCTCTGGCTGAAATAAAAAGCTGGATAGCGAAGCAAGAGTCTCAATATGTTTGTGTGACGCCGGCCCATGGGATCATGGAGTGTCAAAATGATCTCCGGTTGAGGCAAATTTTCAACCAGAGTGGCCTGACTACGCCCGATGGTATGGCTGTCGTTTGGCTTCTAAAACTGCGCGGCCACGGCCATGTAGACCGAGTCTATGGTCCTGACCTAATGGAAGCGATTTGTCAGTTCTCGGAGAGTTCGGAGGGGGGATGGCGGCATTTTTTCTACGGCAGCACACCTGAGGTGCTGGCGAATCTGAAAGACAAATTGGTGGCGCGTTACCCGGGCCTAGTTGTTGTTGGCACACATTCGCCCCCTTTCAGACCATTGACCAGCCAAGAGGACCAAGCAATTATCGAAGAGATCAATGCTGCAAACCCTGACATCATTTGGGTGGGCATCGGCACGCCCAAGCAGGAGCAGTGGATGGCAGATCATCTTGGCCGATTGTCTGCTCCAGTGATGGTAGGCGTGGGAGCCGCTTTTGATTTCTTGTCAGGAGAAAAACCCCAAGCCCCCAGGTGGATTCAGCGCTCCGGATTTGAATGGATTTTCAGGTTACTTTCTGAGCCACGCCGATTGTGGCGCCGATATGCTGAATATCCCAAGTTTGTAGTGTTGGTCATTGCTCAAATGCTGGGATTGAAAAATTACTAGCGACCTGAAAATTTCCCAATAGGACGCAGATTATCGCTGATTTTCTCATATTTGAACTGAAAGAACGCAGAAAAAGAACAATTAATCGGATCAGCACAGAACAGCGTCCAAAATCAAACGTGTTGGGTAATTAGAGAACATCTTAGGATTAAAATACGATCATGTTACGGCGTTTTTCTGTAAATATTGCCATTCTTTATATTTTGATCGATGCAGCACTGGTTATGCTGGCAATGGTATTGGCCGTTGAGGTTCGACCGTTATTTAATCCGCTGGAGTTTGTTCAGGTGATGGAAGCACCAATTCAGATGCCAGTGATGGTTTACTTGCTGACTGTGCTGGTTTGGTCTGGAGTGATGACATTGCTCTCTGTTTATGATGGCAGGCGCAATCTGTTGGTGATCGATGAATTAACGAATCTTACTTTGGCCGCTGGCGTTGCCTTCGTTTCCCTAGCAGGTGTGTTGTTCTTATCCTATCGAGACGTATCCAGATTGCTGTTCTTGATCTTTGGTTTTCAAACCTATCTTTATCTGTTGGTTTGGAGAATGATTGTGCGTCTGGTTTATCTATGGCGCGGCCGTGTGGGTGTGCAAGCCCGGCGTGTGTTGATCATTGGGGCAGGTACGGTTGGAAACCGAGTGAAAGAACAATTAACCCAATACCCCCATTTTGGCTTGAACTTTATTGGATTTTTGGACGATGATGCAGGAAAACGAGATGCCGACAAAAACGTTTTTGGTCCCTTAGAAAAAGCTCGAGAGATTGTTCATGATCAAGC
This sequence comes from uncultured Anaerolineales bacterium, assembly GCA_964419495.1. Taxonomy (GTDB): domain Bacteria; phylum Chloroflexota; class Anaerolineae; order Anaerolineales; family UBA11858; genus NIOZ-UU35. The sequence continues at coordinate 13,329 of CAYQQX010000026.1, read as the reverse complement.
TATCGACGATGTGGTGCTTACCCTGCCGCGTCATGCTTATGAACGGGCTAATATATTGATCGCCAATCTGCTCGACTTGCCGATTAAGGTCTGGGTGGTGCCGGATTATTTTTCCTTCACCTTGCATCAGGCCAAGGTGGAAGATTTTGCAGGGTTGCCCTTGCTGGATTTGCGCGCTCCAGCCCTCAATGATTATCAGCGTTTGAATAAACGGGTTTTCGATTTGGTGATTGGAATTCTTTTGCTCCCGCCATTATTGATTGTGATGGGGTTGGTTGCAATGTTAATTTGGATTACTGATCCTGGCCCAGTAATTTTCCGACAAACACGCTTGGGCGAAAATGGACGCTTATTCAAGATGTACAAATTTCGCACCATGATTGTAGGAGCTGAAGAAATTCAACACGTAGTTGAAAAGGAAGACGATCAGGGTAGGTTGGTCCATAAATTCCCAGACGACCCGCGCGTAACGCGTATTGGCAAATTCCTGAGGCGTACCAGCCTTGACGAATTGCCCCAATTATTCAACGTGCTCAAAGGAAATATGTCCTTAGTTGGACCACGCCCAGAGCTGCCGCATTTGGTGGCGAAGTATCAACGTTGGCAGCGGGTACGGTTTACTATTCCGCAAGGGATTACAGGTTGGTGGCAGATCCATGGTCGCAGCGACAAACCTATGCACTTGCATACCGAAGATGATCTTTATTACGTGCAAAACTATTCTTTAAGACTCGACCTGTATATTTTGTTTAAGACGATCTGGGTGATTTTGCGTCGTGAGGGCGCGTACTAACTTGAAATTTAACCAACCCCCTATTTCCAGGGAGATTCTTTTTAGCTTGCGTTAAATATTGGTAATCCCCCCGTAGGGTGTTGTTGGCAAAATCAACCTCAGAGAGCGCAAAGATCGCAGAGTTTTGTCACATAAACTGGTTTTTCTCAGCGTTCTCAGCGAACTCTGCGGTAAATTAGCAAGACGATTTTGCATAGTAACACTTAAGCGGGAGACCATCAAAATATTACAGTACACGAAATGAAAATAAACAAATCTAATTCCTCGCCTAACTGGCAGTATCTTCTCCGCGAAACGGGCTTGATCTTGCTGTGGGCATATGTGATCCTGGTGGCAGGTACAGTTACAGGGTTAATCAATTTCCGTATTCACATCGCTTCCACGATTCTAGGTACTGCGTTGCTAGGACCCTGGCTGCTACGGCGGTTATATCAGCGCAGAAGAATTGTTTTGACGGGAATCGAGTGGGGAATAGTAGCATTCATAGTGGCTCAATTGGTAGCTGTACTATTCTCGCAGGATGTGCGCCGCAGCCTGCCACCTTTGATGATGTATGGGGCTTTTATCTTGATTTTCTTCTATGTCTCCGACCTGGTTGGTCAGGGATGGCCGGTTGAGCTCATAGAAAAAACTTTATTGATCATAGGGGCGGTTGTGGTAGGTTTGGCTCTGTTTCAGCTTTTGGGTGTATACACATCTTGGAAGGAGATGGCTGCATCTCTGCCTTACGCGCCAAGTTTTGAATTTCGCCTGTATGCCATCTTTGGTGACGCAAATTTATTGGCCGCGTTTGTAAACCTGCTCATTCCAATCGCCATTGGAAGAATGCTGTCATCTCGCAAGCTGGTGACTTCGATCTTCTTGGGTGGAATGCTGCTGGGGATTTTTGTGGTGGTGCTTTTCTCATCTTCGCGGGGTGGAATTCTGGGAGATATTGCGGCTATCTCTGTTTTCGCTGCGGGTTGGGTTGGATTAGTTTCTGAACGGGCGAGCGCCTGGTGTATGGGAGTGTGGAAATATGTGCGCGCTCGTCCGATATTGTTGCTAGCCATGGCTTTGGTAATCGCGGCTCCGTTTGTCCTGGTAATTGGGCGTGCGCTTCAATTTCAGGGTGATGCTACCCATGGGCCTATCCTTAGCTCCCGCAGCGCTTTTTGGGGGGCAGCTTGGGATGCATTCAGCGAATCTCCATGGGTGGGGATAGGGCCGGGAACATTTCCTTCTGCGTATATCCAATATAATGCTGTTCCACCCGATCGGCCTTATTTGCATGCCCATAGCGTTCCCTTTACGCTTGCTGCTGAAAGCGGGATTTTCGGAATTCTTGGGTTGGTAATTTTCATTGTCTTCGTTGTACGGCAAATATGGAAATCTGGTCTGAGTCTTTCAGCCGATGACCGAGTGCGCTGGGTAGCACTGGTTGCCGTTTTAGTTGGTTTTAGCACCCATTCCTTGGTAGATAACTTTCTGCCCTATCCTTCAATTGGAATTACTGTCGCCGTATTGCTAGCCCTGTTGCTTTCTCAAAAGAATGGAACAGATCGGCAAGCAGGAAAAATGGAGAAAAATTTTCATTCCCTTTGGCTGCTCATTCCTGCCATACTCATGGTTGCGTTTGGGGCATATTCTCTAAGAGCCTATGGGGAGAATGAGCGCGCCATCAATGCTGCCTCAGAGGGGAATTGGAGCCACGCCTCTAGCGCATTCGTTCAGGCTGCTGAACATGACCCCTGGCTGGCGCATTATTGGTTGCAAGCGGGCTACGCATCTGGCGTTTTAGCGGACACGGGTAATGACGCCGTGTTGCAAGATGCCATTGATTTCACCGAGAGGGGCATCGCTCTTGAACCAGGCTACTCCCTGCATTATGCCAACCTCGCCGCACTCTACTGGCAAGCTGGGCATTCCGATCTGGCGATCATCAACATCTCACGCGCAATCGATTTAGAACCTCAGGTGCCGACCTTTTGGTTGAACCTGGGAGTTTATGCAGAGTCCACGTATCTCATTGAAGATGCTAGACATGCTTACGCCAAATTGCTGGAGCTCGATTCTCAAATTGTAGAGACGGATTTTTGGGATCAAACGGATCTGCGCGCAGATGTTTTTGAATCCTGGAGTGCAGAAAAGGCTGAAGAGTCCCCGGTGCCCACACAAATTGCTGCCGCCCGCAGTGCAATTGTGGAAGGCGATCTTCACAAGGCCGAAACCCTTCTGGGTCAAGAATGGGTGCAAGATGACCAAAATATCCATTTGTATTCGGCCCTCTCTGAACTTGCCATGGCGCAAGGAGATTTGGATCTGGCTGAAGGATATCTGCATGCCGCATTATGGATCCAAGGTATTTGGTCCAATGCAGAAAAAGTTGTCCCACTATTATCGTTGGCAGAAATAAACTACAAACGTGGAGATAACGAGCTTGCTTTTATTCGCTATCGACAGGTTTACGAAGCCCTCACACAGTACACAATTTACGGTTGGGGTACCAAGGGTTGGAATCCCTACTCCTGGTTTGTATTCCAGCGCCGCAGTCTGCCTGAAGACATATTGCCCCAATTACCGCGACCGCCCCTGCCGCCAGATCTGGTCGAGAGGCTTATGCCCCTAGTAGCATTGTATAACGCACAGGGCGAAACAGACGCAGCTAGCGAAGTTCTAAATCGGCTGAAAGGTTCAACTTATTAAATCATGTTACCCACACGTAGCGAGGTTTCCCTGGAAATAGGGGATCGGGGGCGAAGCCCCCACCCCCTATTTCCAGGGAGATTCTCTTTAGCTTGCGTAACATCAATTATTAAGATACTACCGGTGATATACTTGTCGTTTGTAACCCGTTTTTTTTTTTTTTGACACGAATTTTACGAATAACACAAATGGCTTAAAATTACACAAAATTCGTACCCATTCGTGTTTGAAAATTTGGAGATTTTGTGTATCGCTATCGTTCAACATTCCTCTTTGCTGCGATAATTTTAGTTGTCCTGCTTGGTTTGGCTGGATTGACCTGGGCAAACTACCGCTTCTCGATTCAAAATCCCGGGGGAAATGATTTCCTCGCTCGTTGGATGGGCGCTTATAAATGGCTGCAGGAAGGGATTAGCCCTTACGATGAAAGGGTAAGCCTGGCCACACAAGAAATGATCTATGGTCACCCGGCTGATGTGTCCAAAGGAGAGGATATAAATCATTTTGTTTATCCCTTGACCTCTATGGTTTTCTTTGGCCCCTTTGGGTTGTTGGAATATCTTCCCGCCCGCGCCTTATGGATGACTGTTCTCGAATTGAGCCTAGCAGCTTTAGCAATTCTCAGTTTGAAACTAGTTCGTTGGAAAATTTCCCCCGTTCGAGTGGCAGTGATGATTTTGTTCAGTGTGCTTTGGTATCATGGCGCACGCACAATCATCGTGGGTCAATTTGCTGCCATCGAAGCGTTGCTGTTAATAGGGGCATTGCTGCTCATTTATAAGGAGCAGGATGGATTTGCGGGATTATTATTAGCGCTGGCGACAACCAAACCTCAAATGGCGTATCTCATTATCCCCTTTGTGCTCATTTGGGCATACTCTCGTCAACGGTTCACAATTTTTAGTGGTTTCTTTGGCAGCCTTGCGGGAATCTTTATTGTCTCGATATTTTTTATCCCCAATTGGCCCCTGCAGATGATCTGGCAAATCATGGAATATCCTAGCTATACGGAGCGAATCGGGTCCATGGTTTCTATATTGGCTGGAGCAATCCCTGGGATAAGCACGCAGTTAAGCATCATCTTGAATATTCTCTTTTGGGGATATTTGATTATGGAATGGGCATTGGCTTGGGGCAAAGATCGAAATTGGTTTACCTGGACAGCTTTGATGACCATGGTTCTGACAAATTTTATGGTTTCACGTACTGCCACAACAAATTACGTGATGATGCTGCCGGCCCTTTTTATAGTTTTCAAGGTACTTGAATATCGTTGGCCAAAAGCCGGAAAAGGCATTGTTTGGGCGTTGATCTTGCTATTTTTTGGGGGTCTGTGGGTCCTTTTCTTCGATACTGTACAGGGCAATCTCGAGCAGCCCGCTATGTATCTTCCGCTGCCTCTATTTTGCCTGATCGGATTGTGGTGGGTGCGCTGGTGGTCCATCCGCCCGCCCCTGATGCCTATCGAAGACCTTGCTGAATAGTCGGGGAGTGCTTTTGCGATCCGTATTTCCTAAATCCAGATATAAACTGGCTGTACTGCTAATAATTCTCGCCGCATTTGCTCTGCGACTATGCGCCATCTCCGCCCGCCCGCTTTGGTATGACGAAGCATTTTCTGTGTTGTTCGCATCCAAGGGGCCAGCCGCGATGGTTCAGGGCACACTGGGAGACTTCAATCAGGGTGCGGCCGAGGAACACCCCCTCTTCTATTACACGATCTTGTGGGGATGGATGTCTATATTTGAGGAGTCGCCTCTGGCTGTGCGATCCTTGTCTGTCGTGTGTGGGCTGGGGAGCCTAGCGCTGATTTATCTTTTGGGAAAAGATCTCTTTGACCAGCGTTTTGGCCTGATCGTTGCCGGCTTGGTAGCAGTCTCTCCTTTTCAAATTCATTACGCGCAGGAAGTGCGTATGTATACCCTAATGGCTTTCCTGCTAATTGCGGCGACTTATGCCGTGTGGAAGGGAATGGGTGATCGACGTTTGCGTTGGTGGCTGCTATTCATGGTTTGTTCTGCCCTGGCACAGTATTCTCATAATCTGGCTGTTTTCTACCTGTTTCCCCTGGCTCTGACGCCGCTCTTCTTCAAAGACTGGACTTCATTGAGAGCAGTAATTCTTAGTGGTCTGGGTGCGCTGCTGCTGTATGCCCCATGGCTTATCAGGGTTCCGGCACAGTTTGCCAAGATCCAGGGCAATTTTTGGATCGAGCGACCATCGCCTTCCCGCCTGATCACCACATTGTTGAGCTTTGTGACCAATTTGCCCGTGCCAGATAATTGGCTCTTAGGTGCGCTGTTTGTGACTATTTTTGTCCTGGTGTTGGGGCTTTGGCAAACCTTTCGAATTCTCAGAGCCAGGCAGCATGCCACAAACAACGAACGTATTGGGTTGTGGCTTTTGTATATGGCTTTTGCACCACCCTTGTTTTTGTTCCTTATCTCTCAGTGGCAGCCAGTATATATCGAGCGCGCCCTACTGCCCTCGGGTTTGATCTTTTTGGCATGGCTGGGTTGGGCTTTCAGTCTGACGGGTATGCCCAGGCCAATTCAAATCTTTGCATATTCCTTGTTAATCGGGGGCATGCTTTTTGGCGTATACAACCATATCACGTATGCTGGCTTTCCCTACGCCCCATACGCTGACCTGAACGAACACCTCGCTGAAAATTCGACAGAAGCAGATGTCATTTTGCACGCTAACAAGCTGACCATGCTGCCCATGGTGTATTACGGCAGAGATTTGCCCCAGCGCTATCTCGCTGACCCTCCAGACAGCGGCGCTGACACTTTAGCTCCGGCGACTCAAGAAATCTTAGGCTTGATTGCCGAAGCCGATATTGATACTGCGGTTGGCAATGCCTGGCGTATTAGGTTTGTAATTTTCGAGAAAGCCATTGAGGAGTATCAACATCTGGGGTACAGCATCCACCCCCAGATCCAGTGGTTGAACAGCCACTTCAAACAGACGGAAATCTCAAACTGGGGCGATTTGCTCGTGTTTGAATTTATCAAAGAGTAAGTTTTGTGAACTCCCAACGAAGTACCCTAACTGCGCTTATCGCACTGCTCTGGTTAGCCATAATCATCAGCCTATATTTCGTACTGCATAAACCCTTTACGCCCGCCATGGCGCTCTCTCTCGGGCGTGCAGCTGGGCAATTGCTTGTTGCCTGGGGGTTGATCTCCATTGCTGGTGGCCTGGGGGCATTGATCTTTTCAGGTGAAAGCCAACACCCATTGGTGCGCCTGGCGCTTCAGGCTGCTTTGGGGCTGGGTATCCTGAGCATTATCGTGTTGGTTGAAGGTGCAACATTAGGGTTTCATCCCCTTTGGATGTGGCTGCTTTACTTGGTATCAGGAGTGTTACTGCGTAGATTTATCCTCATCTGGTGGAAGAATTGGCGTGGAATCTCTTTGATTTTGGCTGAAGCCAGTCGCATAGATCGTGCCATCGCTGTGATAATTGGGTTGATTCTGCTGGCAACACTTGCCACAGCATTAGCACCACCCCTCAAATTTGATGCGTTGGTTTATCATCTGACACTGCCTCAAGCCTACTTAGACGCGGGCCGCATAGCGTATTTCCCTGGGTTGATGTATTGGGGAATGCCGCAAATTACAGAGATGCTATACACCTGGGCGTTGTCTTTGGCGGGTGTTGAGGCCGCAGTTGCCCTTGGTTGGATGATCGGCGTGTTAGCGTTGGTGGGAATCTTGGGATTTATCTCTCAAAGGATTAACACCACTTCGGCCTGGATTGGAATAGCTGCCCTGATGGCAGGATTTACCACGGCATTATCCATGGCCTGGGGCTATGTTGAGTGGATGACGATCCTATGCGGTTGGGCGTTTCTGATTGCGATGGATGGATACGTGGCTGAGCATGATCGAAAGAACCTGGTTTTGGCTGCTGTATTCGCCGGAATCGCCCTTGGAGCAAAATATACTGCGGGTGTGTTGACTCTTGTAGGCTTGGTGATTATTGCCTGGATTGGGCGAAAAAATCAGGGTGGTAAGCTCCTTCAGCATTTATCGATTTTTTGTGTGATTGTTATTTTGGTTTCATCTCCCTGGTGGATCAAGAACTTCATTTCTTCTGGTAATCCATTCTATCCTTTGCTGTTTCCGTCTGGGGCTATGGACCAAATGCGCCTGGATTTCTACCAGGATCAACCTGTTTGGGGAGGGTGGCGCGATATTATTCTTTTACCCATACAGGCAACCCTTCATGGTGTGGAAGGTACTCTAGGATTCAACGCCTCCATCGGCCCACTGTTGCTGGCTCTTGGTGCTTGTTCTTGCGTTGGATTTCGACAACGTTCTGATGATCAGCGCAACACGCTGAGGGTTGCTGCCATTGTTACAGTAAGTGGTTTGGTTATTTGGGCAGTGTTGAGCCGTTTTTCAGGTTTTCTCATTCAGACGCGTTTCTATTTTTCGCTCTTCCCTGCTTTTGGCTTTTTGGCTGCGGTTGGCTTTGACGGGCTGAGTCGTCTCTCCATTCCACAGGTGCGCCTTGGACGCGTGGTAGGGCTGATGGTATTACTGGTTCTAGGCTTGAACCTGATTCATGTGGGCGATACGGTACTGCGTCAAAATACACTCAACTATTTATTTTCCAAGGCTACCAGAGAAGATTATTTGCTCAACAACCTGAGTTGGTTTGCATGGGCTCTGGAGTCAATTGATGAATTGCCAGATGAAAGCCAGGTGATAATGTTGTGGGAGCCGCGCAGTTTTTACTGCGCCCCAAAATGCATCCCTGATGAAATCCTTGACCGTTGGATTCGAGAATCTCGCGGTCATGGGGATGTGGACAGAATTCTTGACCTATGGCGTGAAGAGGGATTCACTCATCTCTTGTATTACCGGCAGGGAACCGAATTCATCCAGCGAGAAGATAATCGTTACCTCGATGCTGACTGGCAACTCCTTGATGCGCTGCTTGGTGAGTTGTCGGATCCCCTTGAATTCGGTGATGTTTACTCGCTCTATCCTTTGAAAACACCATGAAAATCCGCCAATATGTTCTTTTATTCTTTTTTGGATTCGGTGTGGCGCTGATAGTCAGCATCTCCCAATCCTCTCCGGGTTACATGGACGCGGATTATTACACTGCTACAGGATTGCAGCTTGCGCGTGGTGAGGGGTTTTCCGAGCCCTTCATTTGGAATTATTTGGCTGCCCCCAACGGTCTGCCTCACCCTTCCCATGGATATTGGCTGCCACTACCATCCTTATTGGCAGCGCTTGGTATGCTGGTTACGGGAGATTTAGGATTTGCAGGGGCAAAAATTGGTTTCATCCTATTGGCTGCCATAATTCCCCCGCTGACTGCCTCAATTGCACATACGCTAACTGAGAGCCGTCAAAATGCTGTTCTTGCGGGTATATTTGCCATATTCTCGATATTCTATTTGCCCTATTACCCGACCACCGATACCTTTGGGTTGTATATGTTGTTTGGGGGTCTGTTCTTCATCTTGCCCACAGGAGTGCGTAATGGTTTGGCGCGCAGTTTGATTTTCGGCCTCCTTGCAGGCTTGATGTATCTCACCCGCGCCGATGCCCTTATTTGGCTCCTGGTTGCATTGGCGATGGCGATATTTCAAAATAATTCTCGCCAATCACATTCCTCTCCCCGCTTCCCGCTTTCTGCTCTCCGCATCGCACTGGTTCTGATTGGTTTCTTCGTTATCATCATTCCCTGGCTCATTCGCAATCAACTGGAATTTGGTACGCCATTTTCACCGGGTGGTATCACGGCCGCTTGGTTTACCAGTTATAACCAATTGTTTGCTTTCCCAGCCGATCAATTCAGTTTTGAGCAGTGGTGGTCTTCGGGCATTAGAGAGATCCTGAAGGTTCGCTGGTGGGCGTTGGGCCAAAATATACAGACCATGCTTGCCGTCCAGGGAGGGCTATTTTTGACTCCTTTTATGGTGATTGGGGCCTGGCAGCTACGGCATGATATTCGCATCAATCTGGGGCTGGCCGCATGGCTGGCCACTTTCCTGGTGATGACTTTTGTGTTTCCGTTTGCCGGAGCGAGAGGGGGTTTATTTCACTCGGGCGCTGCATTACAGCCTCTGTTTTGGGCGCTGGCCGCGATCGGCTTGGATGGCTTTGTCGCCTGGGGGAACCGCGTTCGGGGTTGGCACATCAGGCAAGCTGGGATTGTTTTCTCGGCTGCTTTTGCGATTTTTGTGATCCTGCTCTCAGTATTTATTGTGGGTCAGCGAGTGTTGGGATGGGGAGACAATGGCCAAGCCTGGGATGGAGGGTATGAATATCATCGCAAACTGGATGAAGCATTGTCTGAGTTGTCCCTCCATCCTGATGAAATCATCATGGTCAATAATCCGCCCGGATTGTATCTTGCTAGTGATCGCCCAACGATTGTTATCCCCGATGGCGATATTGAAACGACTCTTGCCGCTGCTCAACAATACCAGGCTAAGTATCTCATCCTGGAAATAAACCATCCCCAGGGTTTGAACGCACTTTACCAAAACCCTGGCCAAAACCCAGCTTTGGATTTGCTTTGGAGCGATGATCAAACCCATATCTTCGCCATCTCTGGCCCGTAACTTATCAAATTCTGACGGAGCCCTTGTAAGGTGTTGTCACCAAAAATTAACCGCGCAGAGCGCAAAGATCGCAGAGATTCATCACATTGAATGTTTTTCTCGGTGCTCTGCCTGAAGGGCCACAAAGTGCGCGCACTCTGCGGTAAATTGGCGATATGAATTTATTTAGTAACACTTTAGAAGGAGATCATCCATTTTCTGGAACTCATGAATCGTAGAACAATTCTCATCCTGGCAGCATTATCTGCCCTCTCTCTGGGGGGATATTTGCTCTTCAGTCATCAATTTATGCGCATAGGCTTTCCGCTCGACGATGCCTGGATTCATCAAACCTATGCGCGCAACCTGGCATTGTTGGGTGAGTGGTCATTTATCCCTGGACAGCCCTCGGGCGGATCTACGGGCCCTTTATGGGGGGTGTTTTTGGCCATTGGCTATGTTCTGAGGTTGGGGCCGTATGTTTGGACATATATATTGGGGTGGTTGGTGCTCTTTGGGTTGGGTGTGTTTGGTGCGCATGTCTTCAATATCATTTGTCCGGAGCAAAAGAGTTGGTCTTTGTGGGCGGGGATTCTCCTGATTTTTGAGTGGCATCTGGTATGGGGGGCTGGGTCTGGGATGGAGACATTACTATTCGCCTCGATTGCGCTCATCGTTCTTACTTCTATTGTGGTGATTGATGAGCGCAGCGAACACTTAAAACAGAGGCCACGAGCGGGCATATGGCTTGGTTTAGGCGCGCTGATTGGGCTGAGTGTTTGGCTACGTCCGGATGGGATTACCTTGCTCGCCCCAATTGGACTCTGGGTCATTGTTTCCCCAATTTTATGGCCGCGCAAGATGGTTTCTTTGCTCTGGGTGGGTGCTGGATTTCTGGCTTTATTTGGACCCTATTTGCTGTTCAACAATGCATTTGCGGAGACCTGGTTGCCAAGCACCTATTTTGCAAAACAAGCTGAATATGCCTTTCTTCAGTCAAGGCCGTTTTGGAAGCGCTGGTTTGCGCAGGCGGTTCTGCCGATGATTGGTGTGGGTGTGGCTTTGCTGCCGGGATTTGTTCTGAACGCTGTTAAAGCTGTCAATAATAATCGTTGGAGCAGATTGTTGCCGGCACTTTGGGTCATAGGATATATCTCGATCTATGCCTGGCGTCTTCCGGTGACATACCAACACGGACGCTATATTATGCCTGCTATGCCGACCTTTTTCTTTTGGGGTTTTGCTGGGTTGGCAGATTTTGTGCAGCTACGAGCGAAAAGCATATTTATTCGCGTACTCAACAGAGTTTGGGTCATATCAGCGATGGTGGTTTTAGTTGCTTTTTGGTGGATAGGAGCCCGAACATACGCCAGGGATGTGGCGATCATCGAAAGCGAGATGGTTACGATTGCTCATTGGGTCGCTGAGAATACACCGCCTGAAGCATTGGTCGCAACGCACGATATTGGCGCCTTGGGTTTTTTTGCCAACCGGCCACTTTTGGATTTAGCCGGTTTGATTTCCCCTGAAGTGATCCCTTATCTTTGGGATGACGAAAACCTTGCGGAGTATATGGATGCCAGGGGCGCGGATTATTTGGTAACCTTCCCAGGATGGTATCCAAACATGATAGCGCCTCTCATCCCCATCTTCCAGACAGATGCGCCATATGGGCCCGAAATTGGCGGCGAGAATATGGCCATCTACCGTTGGAGAATTCCATAAGGTTTCAAAGCATGTCGTTGCGCAGTCTATTGATTCAGACCTCAAAAATACAGTCACACTGAAACCCGTTTTGTTGCCTCAATAGTACTACTGTGCTATACTGACAATACCTATCAGACAGAAAAACAACAGGGAAATTATGGATACATATAAAGTTGCAATTGTCGATGATCACCCTCTTTTTCGTCAGGGGGTAGCGTATACCCTTTCCTTGGAAGAAGATTTCGAAATCATTGGACAAGCTTCTGATGGTGATGAAGCCTTGGAGATGATCAGAGAGAAGCAGCCCCAAGTAGTCATTTTAGATGTCAATTTACCCGGCAAAAATGGTCTCCAGGTGACGCGTATAATTCGTGATGATGATTTGCCAACTAAAGTTCTGCTGGTAACAGCTTATGATGACATTGAACAGGTTGTGCACGCCATGCGCTCAGGGGCAGCCGCATATTGTCCGAAGGATATCCGCCCCGAAGAGCTGACGCGAGTTATTAAACACCTTGTTGGTGGTAAGTTTGTAGTGTCAGGAACGGTATTGGGGGCCAAAGAGTTGAATCGCTGGTTAGATAAACATTTAGAGGATGAGTTGGGAGACCAGCGCGAGCAGGGAGACCCACTGCAGCCTCTATCCAATAGAGAAATGGAAGTGTTGTCTTTTGTGACTCAGGGAATGAGTAATAAAGAAATAGCCATGTTGCTTGGGATTAGTTATCAGACAGTTAAAAACCACGTTACTTCGATATTGCGCAAATTAGGCGTTGATGATCGCACCCAGGCAGCTGTGTATGCCCTTCGCAGGGGTTGGTTCCGTTTGTACGATCAGGAGAAATAACGGATGGTATTCGATAATCAAAATTCTTCGGAAAGCAGCCCGTGGGATAAATTGCGGGAAGATCTCGAATTTAGTCTCGAAGATACTCAACGGGAATTGAGAGATGTAGACATAAAATTAAAGCAAAGCCAGGCGGAAGTCAATAAATTGGCAGAACGCAACGCTTCGGTGGTTTCTCGTTTGCAAAAAGTTCAAAACCAATCGGATGCCTTGCTACCCCTGGAGGTTCGCCAGGCCTATGATGGTGCTTTGGAAGCCCAGCAGCGATTATTCTTGATGCGCGGCCAGATCGACAGGTTAAATAGTGATAAAAAGAATTTAGAGAACTTAGCCAGCACACTAGAGAATGTTACAAATTTATTGGGGAAGAGCAGCCCGGCTCCCAAGGGTGGCGCTGACAAAGAAGCGTTCAGCATGATCGAGGCGACTATTCAGGCGCAGGAAGCCGAACGCCAAAGAATGTCCCGCCAAATGCATGATGGGCCGGCCCAAGCGCTCTCCAATTTCATCTTGCAATCTGAAATTGCAATGCGCCTCTTTGATATTGATCAGGAACAGGCTCGGGAAGAGTTAGTTTCATTGAAAATGGCTGCCACTTCCGCCTTTAAACAAGTTCGTAATTTTGTTTTTGAACTGCGCCCTATGATGTTGGATGATTTAGGTTTGATCCCTACCTTGAAACGATATTCTGAAGCATTTAAAGAGCAGACTGAAGTAGAAGTT
>CAYQQX010000025.1:11149-40338 GCA_964419495.1 uncultured Anaerolineales bacterium | reverse complement strand
TTAGGGTAAACTATAGATGATTTCATTCAATTCAATCGCAGAAATCCATCATCCTTAGCGTACCAAGAAATCGATTCTAGGTTTGTGTGGATAACCCGCAAGAAGATCTTACTGCTCCCAAACACTCCGCAAGGAGGCTCCATGCAAGATGAAACCACTACCCTGACATTGCTACCAGATCAGCAATTACTACAAATCAGCAACCAGATTGACCTAATTAATAAGGCGCTCGAAGGGCTAGGACAGGAAGGGGCTACTCGTGCTGCAGAAAACTTGACTCGACTAGCTGGTCATATCACGCGCATCGGACGTCAGGTTGCCGACCATCGTGAAGAACTCAAAGATCTACGCGCCCTGGCTGACATTGGGCAGATAATAAATTCTTCTCTCGATCTCCCCGAAGTGCTGCGCATTGTAATGGATACCATCATCCGCCTTACGGGTGCTGAGCGGGGCTTTTTGATGCTGCGAGATGATAAAGGGACACTCGAAATTCGCATTGCCCGCAACTGGGAACAAGAATCCATCCAAGAATCAGATTTCGAGATCAGCCGTACCGTCATCGATCGGGTTGTCGAAGATGTTCAACCCATCGTCACCACCAATGCCATCGAAGATCCGCGTTTCGGCGGTCAGGACAGCATTGTGGCCTACAACTTGCGCTCCATCCTCTGCGTGCCCCTCAAAGTGAAGGAAGAACTCACCGGAGTGATCTACGCAGATAACCGCATTCGTACAGGGTTATTCACCAATTCCGAGCGCGATCTGCTTTCCGCCTTTGCAAATCAGGCCGCAGTCGCGATTGAGAATGCGCGCTTGTTTGAATCGGTCCGTCAAACGCTGGCTGAGGTAACTGAGCTCAAAAATCTGATGGACAACGTCTTCGCCTCCATAGCCAGCGGCGTAATCACCACAGACATTCAAAATAGAATAACCCTTTGCAACCGTGCTGCGGAACGTATTTTGGCGCGCGCATCTACAGATTTGCTGCAGCATGATCTCCTAGACAGTCTGCCTGAACTGGCATCGATACTCTCAGAGCCGATTATCAAAGTTCAAAAAACAGATCAAACCCTGGTCGGAATGGAACTCAACCCCACCCTGCCTGAGCGAGGTCCAGTAAACTTACAATTAAACTTCTCACCGTTAAAAGATGCCCAAGCCACAACGCAAGGTGTGGCCATAGTGCTTGACGATGTTACTGAGCGAAGACGCCTCGAAGCGCAGCGACGATTGTTTGCCCGCATGGTCTCTCCCGCGGTCATCGATCAACTCAACCCCGACAAAATTCAATTGGGCGGCGAACGGGCCAATATCACCACCCTATTTGCAGATATCCGCGGCTTTACCAGTTTCAGTGAAAATCTATCACCCGAAGAACTAGTGACGGTGCTAAACCAATATCTGGCCGCTGCAGCTGATGCCATCCTCGAACAAGAAGGTACTGTAGACAAGTTTATGGGTGATGCGGTTATGGCCTGGTTCAATGCCCCCATCCCCCAAGCCGATCACGCATTGCGAGCTGTGCGCGCTGCCCTGGGCATGCGCCAAGCCATTCATAATCTCCATAATATGTTGCCTGCGGGCGCGCAACTCGATTTTGGGTTGGGCATTCACTTTGGGGAAGCTGTGCTCGGTTTGATAGGCACAGAGGAGCGCATCGATTACACCGCCATTGGCGACAGTGTCAATACCGCCAAGCGTATCCAAGAAAATTCAACATCTAATCAGATATTGATCAGCTCTGCTGCCTATCAGTTTGTCAAAGGCCAGATCGAAGTACGCACGGCTGAACCAATCCTGGCAAAAGGAAAGAGTCGCCCATTGGATGTTTTTGAGATTATTGAATTGAAATAGTCCCAAAGAAAAAAACCGAGTTTCTTGAAGAAACTCGGTTTCTTTTTACTCTGCAATCAGCAGGCGCATATAGTCCAGACCCCGCTGATTGTACACGGCGAGTTCTGTTTTTATGTTCTCAGTTTATTCGCAAATCAGCAGGCGCATATGTCCAGACCCCGCTGATTGTACTCGGCGAGGTCAATTTTTTATATTCGCAGATTATTCACAAATCAGCAGACGCATATAGTCCCCCAAATCTTCTACATTTTCAAAATTCCATGTTGCTTCGATAATTTCATCTTGCCGTTGTGAACTGACAACGTCTTCAGCGTTGGCGCGGAACTTTGCGACAATCTCTTCATCTGACATGGGATTCTGGGGTGAACCTTTGGCGTGATCGACCTGCGCGGTGTGAGTACTGCCCCCAGTGGTGGTAATACTCACCCGAGCGCGCTTGACCCCGGGGAACATGCCATCGATTTTAGGATCAGCGATCACCTTGATCTTCCCCAGTAAATCCCAAATACGCGGGTCCTTGAGCTTTTCATCACTGAAAGAATCTGGCAAAACGTTGCCATCCGCCACCGCTGCAGCAATCACATAAGGCAGGCTGTGATCTGCGGTTTCTTTGGTTTTAGGTGCAAATTTACTGGGATCTGAGAGAATATCCGCCCCCCTTGTGGTGGTTTCAACCAGAATCTCAGCGATATCTTCAGCAGCCAGATCATGCTCCTGACAAACTTGCAACGCCGCGCTGATAGGTTGGTGAGTCAGCGCTTCTGTGGGGAAAGCTTTGTAGCTGCATTGGGTAATCATAAACTCTTCCCCCAATCCTTTGAGCAGCCAATCCGGTCGCCATTCCACATTATTGAGCACCTCGATCAACCCCTCTTTACCTTCAATGACTTCAACCGGCCCTTCATATCCCTCACGCGCCATCATCGCCGCGATTACCCCAGCCTGGGAGGCCAATGGGTCGGCGGTGTTCTTCATATTGGTGAGATGTCCGGCAACTACGCCACCTAAAGTAAAGTGACTGCTACCGCTGATGCCCGTCGCTGCGACCATCTGGTCAATATCCAGATCGTACATTCGGCCAGCCACAAGGGGACTGACGAACTGTGTCAAAGTGGCATGATGCCAGCCGACCTCGCGAACACCCGGCTCTGCAGCATGACACCAGCGCATTTCCAACTCATAGGCAATTATGGTCGCAACCAGCGCATCACGGCCTTTCTTGCCGTTAGCTTCCGCCGCCGCCAGGGCTGCTCCAATAATATCGGAAGGATGCGAAGGGTCTTGCTCCCAATAGATGTCGTTGTAATCCAGGGCGCGAGTCAGTAGGCAATTCATCAAAGCTGCATTGGGTGCATTGGTGCGCAAGCCTGTTCCGATGACCGTTGCTTCAGGCATACCACCCAATTTTTCAGTGAATCGATACATGGCCTGCATATCTTCGTTCTTGACGGCCGCCAGGGCGCAGCCCATGCTGTCCAACAAGAATCGTTTGGCCTCGTAAACCGCATCGGCGGGGATATCTTCGAACTGTAGATTTAGCGCAAATTCAGCCATTTGTCGACTAAGGGATGTCATAGGGTTCTCCTAATTTTCATGCTGTGGATAATTTATTTAGAACTTACGCAGTTCGACGGGGAAATTACATCCCCTATTCCAGGCACACCTCGCCTCAAATGCGTAACTCCTATTAATATACGAATTCAATTTACTGGCTTCGATGGCTGCCAGGTTATCTCTACCGTTGTACCTACACCTGGCTCAGAATCAATTTGTAGCTCAGCCCTAATGATCTCGGCGCGTTCGAACATCCCAGCAATGCCATAATGTTTTTCGGACAGCAGCAAATTAAAATCCAGGTTTTTGACATCTGAGAATCCAATCCCATCGTCGTTGACGGTGAACTTGACTTCATCTGTGGTGCACTTACCAAAGATTCGGATAGAGTTTTCCTGGGCATGACGCAGTGCATTTTCACAGGCCTGCTGAACGATGCGGTACAGGTGGGTTTCAATCATTGGGTCATAGCGTGCGTCAGACGATGTAATCTCAATTTGGATATCCACACTGTTTTCATCAAAATCAGAAAGGTCACTTGCTAGTTGTTCCAAAGCCGGAGCCAGGCCATGCCTAAGCAAAGCGGGCCGCAAGCCTGCAATGGCCTTTCGCAAATGAACATTCACTTCTTGGATACCCGCACCAATATCTGTCTCCATGCCCAAATCCGCTCGCATGGTGAATGCAGCCAACTCATTGAGAACATCATCATGCAGATCTCGCGCCAGGTTGATACGCTCCTGCTCGTGGCGTTCGACATTGGATTGATAGAGGGCGCGCAGGTGTTCGGCCTGCTCGATGTTGACCAGGGCGATAGAGGTCTGGTTGGCGATGGACTTGAGCACATCGATTTCGCCGGGGGCGTAGTAATCATCCGGGTCGCGGCGGCCTAAAAGCCACAGGCCGCGCAGTTTTCCGGCAACATTCAGTGGAAGGATTAGGCGCACCCAGGGGAAAGGTTCCTGGTCATTTTGAGGAAGATATACTCTAGCCCGGTCTGTGAGTTCAGCGAGGTCATCAATTTCAGGGAGTTGTCCTGGCTCAATCCCCAGAAGTACAACAGGTTCTAACTTATTATTGCTTGTTCGCAACAGGACGGCTTCCCGTACCAACAGGCTGGGCAACAGTTCATCCTGAATCAAAGACCGAAGGCTTTCCAGATTGAGACTGGTGGTGATACGCTCGGAGTAGATTTCTGTAAGCTGGGTTGGAGGTAGCGGCAATCCCAAGAAGCGCCTTTCGAAGAAACGGGTAAATGCTGGATAGCTCAATGCGGCCACCATTCCTACCAGAGTGATTGCCAGGGTGTAGAAAAAGCCTTCTTCACCCGGAAGATCAACCCATGATTTACCAAACGTCACCAGGAACAGGGCAGCCGCGCTCAGCAAAATGATGAATACATAGATTGAGACAGCCCGGTTGATGCGTAGTTCTATACCACCAAGCCTCCGGCGAAATGCTGCCAGGAAGTACGCGCCTGGAAGGACGGGCAATGCCAGGTAGCCATAAAGCAAGCTGGTGGGAATAGAACCCCCCAAAGCGCTGATTGACAGTGCCACAGGGGGCAAAAGGGCAATTGTGGTAGCTCCCGCCAGGAAGCCAATCTCGCGCCGGATTTCACGCTGCAAGATGAAGTGAACGATCAAAAGGAAGAAACTACCAAGAACACCAGCTATGAAACCCAGGTAGTAAGTGTTCGGCGGCAGAAGCTGAAAAACTTGAAGTAACGCCAGAATGGCACCGATAGCATAGCCCGTGATGGGAACGCTATCAGGCAGGCATCGGAAAGGTCGGGGGAATACCCAGTGCAGGTGCAGGGTCAGTGGAATCCACAACCAGATAACTACTCTCAGAAGCACAGCACTTCCCCAGATATGCCAGGCTGAGAGGCTGCCCGAGGCAATCCATAGGGATGTAGTGAAAAAGAATGTGCTGACTAAGAGCCTGCGCAAATCTTTTGGGCGCACCAGGATGATTGTCAAAATTCCGGCTGACCACAAGATGTAAGCCAGAACCAAAACACTGTTGAAACGATCCAGGAATTCTGCCTGGGTCCAGCCGGGGATCGTCCAGGGGATTTTCATATTCACACCATCGCGTTGCACGGTGATGGGAACCACATCCCCAGCAGCAACCTGATCAAAAAGGGTCATCCAAAGGTCGTTTTTGTAATCCTCATAATGGGTCTGCCCAACCTGGGCCAGAACATCATCTTTCTTCAATGATGTCTCAGATGATGTCTCGTCAAATACCAGCCTGATTTCACCACTCGTCGAGGCGAAGACAAATCCCGTATAAGGGAGGATAGATAATTTCGCATATGTAAAAGCAGCAAGGATTGCAAAGGCGAGGATTGCTAGCGCCGTCTCAAAAAATGGTAGGGTTACAGAACTATTAGTGCGGTTCATGAGCGTCACCTGGAGATAATGCTGGGAATATCTTATTCTACCGAAAGGATGTTATGCAATCAAACTGGATGGTTATTTTGAGAATTGACTTTTTTCTAACTTCTGTCTCGTATACTCGATCAATCCACCCGCTTCGAAGATTTCCATCACTGCTTCAGGCAGCGGGGGGAAGATGAAAGTCCCGGCCGCGCAGCGAATTTCTCCAACAGCCAGATCGATCTCGATGGTTTCACCGTTCTGGATGGCCTCCACGGCTTCGGGGCTTGCAATTGCAGGCAAGGCGTTGTTCAGGCAGTTACGGTAGTAAATTCGGGCAAATGATTTGGCGATAATTGCGCCAAGGTTGGCCTCGCTGAAGCACACGACAGCCTGTTCCCGTGACGAACCACAGCCCCAGTTGGTCCCCCCAACGATGATATCGCCAGGCCGCATTTCTCCTGAAAATTTTGGGTCCAAATCTTCAAGTGCATACTGGGGCATTTCTTGGGGATCGCTAACAGTGTACGTGTATTTACCAGGGAAGATAACATCGGTGTTGACGTTGTCGCCGTACTTCCAGACGCGGCCTTTGATGATCGACATAGCTACTCCATTTTTTGGACACGGAATTCACGGATGAACACTGATTTATAATTTTCCGCGGAACCCGTGTTCTCCGTGTACTATAAATCTTTTGGGTGCGTAATACTACCCGTCACTGCCGATGCCGCTACCACCGCCGGGCTAGCGAGATAAACATCGCTTTCCTTAGTACCCATGCGGCCGCGGAAGTTACGGTTAGCCGAGCTAATACTGACTTCACCCACTGCCGGCACACCCATATGGTTGCCCATGCAAGGGCCACAACCGGGGCTTTCTATTATCGCGCCAGCTTCGAGAAAGGTTTCGAAATACCCTGCCTTGAGGGCATCCAAATACACCTGTGAAGAAGCCGGGATTACGACCATGCGAGTTCCAGCAGCAATCTTGTGCCCTTTGAGCACTTCGGCTGCGGCAGCAAGATCGTCAAGTCGGCCATTGGTGCAGGTGCCCAGAAAGGCCTGGTCCACATGTGTACCAGCAACGGCTGAGAGCGGCTTGACGTTATCCACTGTGTGGGGGCAAGCGATCATCGGCTCCATCGATTCAGCTTGGTAGGTATATGTATGGGCATAGTTCGCGTCTGGGTCTGGATAAACAGCCTCAAAGGTCCGTTTGGCACACCCGTCCAAACAGGCAATCACCTTCTCGTCTGGGGGGATATAGCTGTTCTTCGCACCCATTTCGGCCATCATATTGGGCAGCGTCGCTCGTTGTGACAAATCCAATGCATCGATCGCTTCACCGTGCCATTCCACCGACATATACAAGGCACCATCAGCCCCCATGTCACCGATGACAGTTAGGGCCAAATCTTTGGCGGTCACACCAGAATGGAGTATTCCATTAACAGTAATTTTCATACTTTCGGGAACGCGCAGCCAGAGTGAACCCACTGCCCAAATGGAGGCCATCTCCGAACGACCGATTCCAGCTCCGAAAGCGCCCATTACCCCAGCGTGGGGTGAGTGGGAGTCCGATCCCAAGACAACTTCTCCCGGAAGTGCAAGCCCTTCTTCGACCAACACTTGATGGCAAATGCCGCGCCCGACATCAAAGAAGTTTTTAATACCTTGATCAGCAACAAATTCCCGGATGATGCGGTGGTTTTCCGCATGTTTGGTGGTTGGCGCTGGAGCTGCGTGATCAATGAAGATGGCATGCATCGAAGGATCGAATACTTTCTCCCCACCCATACGCTGGAAAATGCCGTAGATTGGGGCGGTGTTATCGTGTGAGAGCGCCACATCGGGCGTGATCTCAACGATCTGGCCGGGCACAGTGTGATCGAGGCCAGCTTTTTGAGCGAGTGTTTTTTCTGCAAATGTTTGTGCCATAAGCTTTTGTGGGACACGGATGAACACGGATTTGACAGATTGTTAAATGATTTTATCCGTGTCTATCCGTGCAATCCGTGTCCTATATATTTTTATACGTTCAGCCGACTTTTGAAAGGCAAGAATGTCATGAAGTCCGCATGGTGGACGATATACGCTTCAGTGGTGCGCTTGATCAGGTCACCCTCGGCGGCATGAGCCGCGATGATATGACAAACCTCGGCAGGCACGTCACATTCCTCGGCCAGCGAAACGCCGGAGAAGGGATGACGCAGATATTTGCCATACACGCCTTGGAAGGATTTGCCATCTTGATCAAGTTCATATTCAAGCAGTTTACCTACATCGGCTAAGATCGCCCCTGCGATAACCACATTCATATCGATGGGTAATTCATCGCTGAAAAACTCGATCATTTTCAGCGCAGCATCTCGAGCGACATGTACCACAGCACGCTTGTGGGCCATAAAGCTGACTTTCAAATCCGGCCCTGCCAACAGAGTGAATGGGATGCGCTGCAAATCTTCGGGGGTCAGCACGCTGCGCTCCAGGGCCAGTTCCCAGGTTTTCGTCGTCTTCGCCCTCAAATCTAGATCTTCGATCCAAGCTAATTCAGGCCAGAGTTCATTGATATCCATGAATTTCTTCCTAACTGAGTAATCACCACAGAGACGCGGAGAGCGCTGAGTTTATATGATAGTTGAGAGAAAAAATCTCCTAGCCTTAGTTATCTCTGCGAACTCTGCGTCTCCGCGGTAAATTATTATAGTTTGGCAATGATGGCGTCGGCCATTTGAGTTGTGGACGCGGCGCCATTTTCGACAACATCTGGCTTGCCGCGCATTTTCATCATATCGTATGTGCGAACTTTGCCTTCTTCTACAACTTCAGCAACGGCCTTGCGAATCTTTGCTGCCATCTCTGTTTCGCCAATATGGTCGAGCATCATGCAGGCCGATAGAACCATGGCGATGGGGTTAACGATCGATGTGGCGTAGTCAGCGTATTTTGGCGCTGAGCCATGCGTGGGTTCGAAGACGGCGACTTCTTCCCCAACATTGGCGCTGCAGGCGAATCCTAAACCACCCACTAAACCGGCAAAGCCATCTGAGATGATATCGCCAAACATATTACCCGCCACAATCACACCGTAGTCTTCAGGGTTCTTGGTCAACCACATCATTTGCGCATCGATGTTAGTATCCCATAAATCGATGCCAGGGTATTCGGCGGCAATCTTCTTCCCCATGGCAAGCATCATGCCCGATGTTTCGCGGATCACATTAGGCTTTTCACAGACCGTTACCGACTTATAACCAAATTTCTTGGCATACTCGAAGGCTGCTCTCAATATGCGCTCTGTCGCCTGACGGGTGAAAATACGCGTTGAAACAGATAATTCTTCACGCGGCACTTCCCCAAAATTCATCGAGAATTTGGGGTGGCTCATCAGGGAGTCATAAACGTTGTCGGGAGGATTGGTCCATTCAACTCCGCCGTAGAGGCCTTCAGTGTTCTGGCGGAAGATTACCGTATCAACTTCAGGTTCTTCAACTCCACCATCCGCGCCACGGCGGACAAAATTTAGTGGGTTGCCCTTGAACGTCTGACAAGGCCTGGCACACACATCTAACGTAAAGTGCTGCCGCAGGGCGACTATGGGGCTGTAGTAAACCAGCCCTTGATCGCGCAGTTCCGGGGCGAGTTCGGAATCAGCATCAGACTTAGGCTTGGATGTGATTGCCCCAAACAGGCCAATCTTGTGCTCTTTGAGCAGATCAATAGTGCGCTGAGGCAGCGGATTGCCTTCTGAGCACCAAAATTCCCAACCGATATCGGCATGCACATAATCGGCTTCAAATCCAGCAGCTTCCAATACCCGGATTGCTTCGGGCAAGACTGCATTGCCAATGCCATCACCGGGCATTGAGACGATGGTTCGTTTGGACATGTTTTCAAGTTCTCCTGTTGTTTTCTAAAAATTAAGACAGCGGACGGCAGACCGCGATTATATAATACTGCGGTCCGCGGTCAGTCGTCCGCGGTCTTTTTCACTCTTTCACCTGCCTGACCACATCGATCACCGTGCCGTCGACCCATTTGATCGCGGCAATGACCTTATCTTCAAGTTGAGGAAGCTGAGGCTTTCCACAAATGCGTTCAGCTTCATCTTTTAACTCATGGATGGTTTTGATGGGCAAACCCGATTCACTGGTTGCCTCAATGAGATCTTCACGAAGTGGATTGATAGCGATACCACGTTCGGTAACGATCACATCGATTAATTCGCCCGGCCCACAAATAGTAGTGACTTCGTCGCGAATCACTGGAATGCGGTCACGGAAGAGTGGAATGGGCAAAATCACTGTTTTTCCAAATAAACAATTCTGCCAACCACCAATACCGTGCAACAATAAACCATCTGAATGTGTGACCACATTGCCGTTGAAATTGATGTCAACTTCTGTTGCACCAAGGATAACAACATCAAGAATCGAGGCAAAATTTCCCTTGCCATGGTAGTTGTAACTGGTAAAAGGGCTGGTATCGACATGGTGGGGGTTCTCACGCATTGAACGCACGCCTTCCAGGTCGAAGGTCTGGCCATCTAAGATGTGTTCGACTAAGCCCTGGTCCAACAATTCAACCAAATATTGGTTACTACCTCCACGAGCAAAGCGCGCCTTGATGCCTTTATCCCGCATGATCTCGCCAAAGTAGTTGCCAATCGCTAAAGCCGTGCCCCCAGCGCCGGCCTGGAACGAAAAGCCTTCCCGGATTATTCCAGCCGCCTCGCAGAATTTTGCCGTCAGTTCAGCAATAAATAATCGGTCGGGGCTTTTGGTGATACGCGTTGTGCCAGAGACAATTTTTTCTGGAATACCTATCTGTTCATTTTCAACCACATAATCAACATTGTTGCCCTGAATTTGCCACGGGATGCAAGGAAAGGGAACCAAATTGTCAGTCACCACAATTACTTTGTGTGCGTATTGTGAGTCTGCCAGGGCAAAGCCCAGTAAACCACAAGAAGAGGGGCCGCTGAGACCATTGGCATTGCCAAAGGGATCAGCCGTGGGTGCCGCGATGACGGCGATATCAACGACCACTTCACCATCTTGCACAGCCTGATAGCGACCTCCATGAGAGCGCAGCACCCCCGTACCTTTCATCTTGCCATGGGATGCAAAGCGCCCCAAGGGGCCGTTCATACTACCTTCAATATGATGGATTGTGCCGTTTTCAAGACATTCGATTAGTGGCTCATGACAGGGAAATGATGCCGAAGGAAACCAGACCAAATCTTTGACACCCATCTCTGAGGCAATTTGGAAGATTTGGTTGGCAATCAAGTCACCGTTGCGGAAATGATGATGGGTAGAGATGGTCATGCCATCTTTCAAGCCTGCTTCGATCAGCGCTGCTTTAAGATCAGCCTGGCGTTTGTCGCCATCATCGGGGTAATCGCCACAGTTGCGAATGGGTGGGCCATACTTGCGCCCCGTGGTCTTATATCCGTGTGGGCCTTGGAAAGGGACCACCGGCTTCCCGTTAATCTCGGTGGGGATCATGCGCCCCACGGCGTTTTTGACGTATTCAGTAGTCATTGTTATTGTTCCATTTTTATCCACGAAGGTCACGAAGATGCACTAAAAAATATTTGTGTTCCTTCGTGATCTTCGTGGATTCTATATCAGGCTTCGTCTTTCCAATTATCAGAGAGCTTACCAGAGCGGATGGCCAGGTCGATGGTACGCTGGGCGCGTTTGACCACTGGGGGATCAATCATCTTTGAACCCAGAGACACAACACCTAGACCCTGGCTGGTTGCCTGATCGAAAGCATTTACTATTCTTTTAGCTTTTTCGATCTCGTTTTCGCCTGGAGCAAATGCACCGTGAACCACTTTGATCTGTCGTGGGTGAATACACCCCATGCCATCAAAGCCTAGAGATTTGGACTCCAGGACAACATTGCGCAGCGCATTCATATCCGATACATCTGAGAATACGGAATCGATGGGTTGGATGCCCGCAGCGCGCGCCGCATTAACCAGCGTGCTGCGAGCATAAAAGGTTTCTTGACCTTCATTGGTGCGCGGGGCCCCTAAATCGGCGGTGTAATCCTCGAGTCCAATGGCCAATGCAACTACATTTTCCGAGGCTGAGGCAATCTCATAGGCTTTGACCACACCTAGAGCACTCTCGATAATTGGCATCAAATAAACGGGATGCGCAATATCATGCTGTTTTGCTATTTCTTGGATTCGGGCATCGACTTGCTGCACCTGTTCAGCGCTTTCACACTTTGGAAGCAGGATCAAGTTGACATTGTATGGCACCACAAATTCCAGGTCGCTCAAACCCAGGGGAAGCTGGTTGATGCGCACCATACGCTCGGCTCCATAGAAATCGACCTGACACAGCGCATTCCTAACTAACAATCTGGCTTCGTCTTTTTTGTCTGGGGCAACAGAGTCTTCCAAATCAAGAATGATGCCATCAGGTTGGTGGATGCCCGCGTTGAGCATCAACTTGGGGCTGTTTCCAGGGAGATAAAGCCTCGAACGACGATAGCGATCATTGGCAGTGTGATATTGATTTTCAGGAAGGAGATCAAGCAAATATTCCTTATTGGTATCGACACATGCCTTAACGGCGGCTTCAATGCGCGCAGCTAACACAAAATCTAGCGCGCCTCGATCTTCGATCTTGAGTTTTGCGTGTTCAATATCGAAATGAGACAGCATATCATTTGCCAAAGTTTTGATCGAGTCCCCAAACAAAGCCCCCACTTTACTTTCGAGTGAGATTTCTAATCCGCCCTTGTTAGTTAATTCCATAGTGACCAAACAATCCGACCGGATTCCAGGCCCTTTGTTCCCAGCAGTACCTATTTTTTTCAAGGTGTCCTCCAGGTATCTTGCCGCTGAATTTATTTTCGCAATACATTATATTACATAGGCAAGAACGTCAAGTGACAACTGTCTATGGGTGCCAGGTGATATTCAGTAGGTTGTATCTAATTTTCATCAAATTAGCATAACCTTGAAAGCCTTTCCATTACGGATTTGCCAGATCTGTAGGAGGTGGAAATTCGGGACACGAAAGATGATATTCTTCTTGGCTTCCAATATAACGATTCCACTCTGCTTGAGTCAGGTTTCGGTTCGTTCTTACACAAGCATATCGCTTCCAGCCATCGATATCTGTATTCCAGACATAAACATTGTCATCCCTGCTGGCCGCGGCGATGAGCGGTTCAATGGGGTTGAATGCTATCCCAATCAGGGAAGCTGCAGAGCCAGAAAGAGAACCAATTCGCTCAAGGCTGGACATATCCCACAAACTCACATTTCCATCTGTGCTGCCAGATATCAATAGGGTCTCATCTGGGTTAAAAGCCAGATCGGTCACATCGCCCAAATGGCCAGAAAGCTGAGTGATTTGTTCCCCTGTATTCACATCCCACAATTTGATCAGCGTATCAAACCCCCCGGAGAATAAGCGACTCCCATCTCGGGTGAATATCAAGGATTGGACTTGAGCCTGATGATATAGGGTGTGAATTTCTTGACGAGTTTCTATGTCCCAAAGCTTGATATCAAAATCCACACTGCCCGAAGCCAACGTTTTTCCATCGGAGCTGAAAGCCAGGGAAAAAACAAGTTCAGAGTGAGCATCTATCTTGTCACCAACTTGCTGGTGTGTAGCAACATTCCAAAGAATTACACTGCCATCATCACTGCCTGAAGCCAATAGTTTTCCATCTGGACTGAAGGCCAAGGGCATCCAGGATAAATCAAAACCATGTTCCATCTTGTCGCCAACAATTTGGCCTGTTTTTACATCCCACAGAATAATCACACCATCTGAATCGCTGGACGCAAGCAGCCTTCCACTGGAGTCAAAGGCAACATCCAAAACCCTACCATTATGAGCATCTAAGACGCGGCTCTCATTTTCATCACCTGACAAATCCTGAATATAAACATTTGAATCGTCACTCCCAGATGCCATCATGGTTCCATCTGGGCTAAAGTCAACCTCATTCACATCGTTCTCATGATAAGAATAGATGGTTTCAATTTCACTTCCTCGACCTTCTAAACCATCGACAACGTCCCATAAAATTGCAGTGTGATCGATGCCACCGGACAACAAAAACCTGCCATCTTTACTGATGTCCATGGCAAAGATTTCACCAACGTGACCGCTAAGAAACCGAAACTCATCGGTAAAGTTGTTGATTTCATTATTCACACCAACCAGAAAGATATTGCGGTTATCAGTACCTACAGCTAAAAACCTTCCCAGGGGGTCAAACTCCAGGCTGTTGATGACAATCACCCCGGGATAAATAAATTGCTCCAGAGAATCCCCTGATTCAGCATCCCACAAATCGACAATTCCACCTACGCCACCAGAGGCCAGGAGAGTTCCATCGTTACTAAAGGCAACCGCCTTCGCACCATCCCCAAACCCTGTATCGATTGTCAGAATTACTTCGCCGTTCTCAAAATTGAAAATATCAATAAAGCCTTCGACTGTGCCAATCGCTAACACGGATCCTACAGCGTCGAATGCAATGCTAGCCACATCTTCGTTGTTATCGAAGACTCGAATGGTTTCCAAAGAGTCTGCATCATATTCAAATACCTTTTTGTCTAAGCCGGCGGAAACTAATACCTTTCCATGGGGACTATAAAGGATTCTTATAATTTCGCCATCGTGCCCATCAGATGGTTCACCCACCAGTTGGCCCGTGGCGGTGTCCCAAAGAGATATGGTCCCTGAACTCCCCCCTAAGGATAATCGCTTTCCATCTGGGCTGATAGCAGCGGTTGAAAATCTTTCACCGTCCTCCTGGAAAAGGAAACGTAAGGAGAGAGTCTCTGCGTCAATTAGCCGGACAGTGCCGTCTTCAGAAGCCGTGGCAATCAATTGAGCTTCAAGATTGATATCGACATCGATCACTTTTGCATTGTGTCCGTGAATATACCCGTAGAGAGCAGGTTTATGCGTAACGACTGACAATAAGCTTCCCACAACTTCCGCCCGGCTGATATCCGTAATTGAGCTCCTGCGTTCAGAGAGGCGGATCGCTTCTAGACTAAGCAAGGAAGCCAAATCTAGTCGCTCTTCCTTTTTTGAAGTTGCCTGTGCAGAAAGCTGACGGACCAGGTTTATTTCTGATTGTTTTTGCGCTTCTTGCCATTGGAACAAGGCAGTGATACCTAGAGCAATCGAAACCACTAACGCTACGGATACTCCGATAAGTAGATTTCGCCGTCTCCGCTTGGCATCTTGGCGACTTGTCTGGATGTAGATCGCTTGCAAGTGAGTAGGCTGAGGTTCCTTTCCTTGAACTGCATCGGCCTGCCAGTTCTCAGCTGCTTCAAGGTCTACCCCGCGTAGCAAGAAACTTTTATCTCGTCCCTGTTGATCCCACTCTATCGCCCGTTCCAGGGTGCGCGTGTGTTCACGGACCCATTCCAGGTCGGTATTAATAGCTTCTAAGAGGGTAGGTATCTCCGCTTCAGTTGATTCAGCTTGGTTCATAAAGATCCAATTGGTTTTGGACACCATCTTTGGAATTGGATCTCCTTCTTGCGCCTCCCGATATAGGATTGGGATTAGCTTTTTGTTATTTTCAATGGCAATGCGAAGCTCTTCCCCACAAACCTTTGAATTGAGTGAATAAGGACTGATGACAAAGACAAAGGCGTCCGCAGCTCCGATAGCGCGTGTAATTTCCTCCATCCAGTCAGCTGCTGGAGGAATATCATCCCAATCGATCCAAATATTTTCTTCGGGGATACCGGAAGATGATAGCGCGCCATGAAGATTCTGTACAAACTCTTTATCTTTCCTAGAATAGGAAATCATTATCGAAGCTACTTCTTGAGTGGTTATAGCTGTTTCCACCATTTTCATCTCCAGATTGCAGGAATTTATCACGCAAAGGAATTATTCCGCCGCATAAATATACCAAATATAGTCGGATTTGTCGCAGGAAAAAACTCCAGAAGTGGTTATTAATAATGTGTTCACTTCTCGGGATACACAAACGTCTCAATTGTCATTCCGAATGAAGCGAGGAATCTCGGGCATCTGACATTGCTTTCTATTCGCTCGGATTCAGGGATTCTTCACTACGCTGCGCTGCGTTCAGAATGACACATTTTTGAACATACTGCTTTGGAATCGCGCTCGTTTCTCTAGAAATAATCTAAAAATTCAACATTAACTAGTGGTGTGTCAATCTTGATGTGATGTGTAGTCGAGATTTCCAAATCTCGCTTCTCGGGGTATTGAAACCCCGACTACAAGTTCTCGGATCATCAATAGTCACTTGACACACCACTTGTCGTTCAATTATTAATAATATTAGGGAAAGGTTAGCACTACCCGGGTATATTGGCCAGGTTTACTATCTATGTGCAGCGAGCCGCCAATCAAAGCCATCATGGTACTGTGCAGGGACAAACCATGTCCGCCAGGCTGATCTATGGAACTCATTATTCCAACACCATTATCCTCAATAATCAACTGATAATCATGGGTATCGTTTGTGGCTATACGAAGTGTCAGGGGTTGATTGGATACTCGTCCGTGTTGAGCAGCATTTCGGATAACCTCTCGAGCAGCATAATAAATCACTTCAGCAGAAACTACGGGGAGTGATTGTGATTTCTTCTCTACGCTCGATGAAACTTGCCAACTCACCGCATCAAATGCTCCACTCAACTCTTCGTCTACTGCACTGCGCAAAGCTGCCATAACTCCCAACTCCGCGACTCGCGGGGTGGCAAGCGTGGGTGATTGACGCAGTAATTCTGCAACCTGCTGGTGAACTTCGCTTAGCTCTTTGATAGCAGTTGAATTATCTGCACCCCCACTGCTTAAACCCAACATTGCTGCGTGAAGTTGGGGCAAAACTTCATCGTGCAAAACCCTGCGTGTGTTTCGATCCAAGATCTGCCCTTCGGCCATCTGCTGATGCTGCAGGGACATCAAGCGCTGCGCCATAACGGCACTGGCATGCGTATCGATCAACCTCTCCCCCGTCGTACGGGCGATATCAATTTCCTCTTGTGAAAAGAGACCCCCATCCATCTTAGGGCCGAGATACAAAACCCCTATCAAGCCGCGCGCACTCCATAAGGGCACTGCCCACACCCACTCACCATTTGTAGCTCGGTGTAGGGGGACACCGATTTGCTCAGGGGATTCCAGGATATCTTCCAGCGCGGGGAGTTCGCTAAACTCACTTCTCATAGGATAAACAAACGGCTCATCAATCAGCGCCGCAATAGAGCCAAGAGGTAACAAAACAGCTTTCTTTATTCCCAATACATTTTCCGACAATACTTCAAACAAAGAATACGAATCAACATCTATTGTCGGCTGTGTGACAAAGCGTTCTAATACCCCCTGCCCAGAAACAAAGGGACGCAAACTCTTTATATAAACTTCACGCTCTTGAAAGGATCGCCAACTCAATAGTGCAAAAAACGCAATGATCAACACCCCACTCAGCAGAACGACATAAACTGGACTGGCGGCAAACTCTAAGCTGCCCGCCATCACGCCGGCAAACCCAACACTCAAAATCACAGCCCTGCGCCAATAGCGTGCCATTCCCTGGCGGGGCATACTTTCGCCTGTAAAGATCTCGTAATTGGTTACAGCCTGACCCATCAAAAATACCGAAAATGCGATCAATGATGATATGGTCAGATCGAACCAGGCAATCGCCGTGGATATACCGCGATAATCAACGGGCAGATAGGCATTGCGGATCACCCAAAACATGGCCGCGCCAACAAGAAATGAAACTACAATTTGGGTTAAGGTGGCAGCCATCAACCAGGGACTGGCGCGCCTCCGAGCTTGGTCCCCCATAATCCTGATCGATGGCGCAGGGTTCCTTAAAACATCTAACGACAATACAAGGCAAAGAAATATATAAAAGGGATATACCAATATCAGCAGGGGGATACCAAAAATTGAAATTGTCGTGGTCAATTCGAATTGTGCGATCTGAGCAAATGAAGGCAGCGGATTGGCAAAGACCATCAGCACAATGACCACAATTGCCAATAGCGTAGTAAACACAAACCATATCCAATGCCGGCGATATAAACGCGTTGTTGAGCCAGTCCAAAATCCCCCAAACCAAAGCATGACAATGTACCATGCATAAGGAATTGTAATCACCGGAACCCAGCCAACGTGCCACCAAAAATCAAGACTCTGAGTGAAAATATCAAATCCATGATCCAAGATGATTGTGTGACTTAAGAAAAAGATACCCCCCAAGACTAACTCTCCCACAACCAACCATAACCCCCAATCTCGTCGCTGGGCATTGAGCACTACCGTGAACCCCAACCAAAGCAGCACAATGGTATTGAAAAGCGACACGGCCATGATGGCCCAATTAAGGAACCAATTTTCAGTCATAAGTGTTCAGTTATCAGTATTCAGTTTGATGTGACCGGTATTCGTAAAACAATTGACTGATTACTGAATTCTGATCACTGAATACTCTTGCCATCTTCATCCCATTGTAATAGCTTGCCCGATTGAATAATGAGGGCAGCACGGGTGCGTGCGACCTTCTCATCTGTAGGAGAATCTTTGAGACCCCAAACGGTGTAGATCTGTCCATTGACACGGCTGATGGTACGCTTGTCACGAAAACCCAGCTGAGCGGCGATCTGTTCATTAGTCATTCCCTGCGCCAGCATTTGAGCGACAACCTGTTCGTTGGGTTCGAGTAATGCCATGGGATCATGTTGATCTTTCTGATGTACTTCTTGTACACGGGCTTCGATATCAGGATCGATAAAGCTTCGTCCCGCGACAGCATCTTTCAGCAATGGGGTGATCATCTCAGGTAACAGATAGTTGGACTTGCGCACATAGGCATAGTGACTGAGAATGCCTGACTGGCGGAAATCTCGGTAATAGGCGTCATCATCTTGAATAGAGTAAAAAACTACCGGCATGCGGGGAAATTCTCTGCGGATGGCCACAGCTGTTTGAATACCATGCAGTTCGCCAGCCAGGTGTACGTCCATGAGGATGACATCCACCAGACTTCCGAAATCTTCAGAGTTTTCAGAAGTCTTCAGGCAATACGCTAAAGCATCTTCCCCGCTTACGCAATCGTGAACTACACGAATCTCGCCAGTAGCTTCCAGGCCGGCTATGAGAGCAGAGCGTAATTTAGGGTTATCTTCAACAATCAGGAGTTTCATTTGGATGTTGGTTGTTAGAGGTTGGAATTTGGAAACTTGAACTGTTTCTTGCTGACAACGATAGCAAATAAAGAAAAAAAGAGCGGTAAGCCAAAAAACACAATCAAATGATAACTCTGAACCGGCATCTCTTGCAAGATGTCTATTTCAGTTGGTGGGAATTGGGTAATTGCGATGAGTTCAAGAAAAGAAACCTGGAAAAGTGTCATGATGGTATTAGCCAAGAGCAAACCAAAATAGATCAGAGATCCCCACCAAGCCCAGCGATGACGCTTATAAACCCCGAAGAGTAGCACAACCATACTGAGCAAGGCAGCATCGATCAAAAACATACCGTCCAGGTCGACGAATATCTGCCCGAAGAAGGGGAAAGCGCCTCGGAAAAGAAGTGGAATATGTAAGAAGACAAGATAAAAGCCAAACAGTAGAATCAACACCGAGATTGGCAATGGGGTCCGTTCCCACCAATTATCACGCAAATCTCGATATTCAAGAGTCAATCGCACATCTTCACGGCGGTAAAAGGCTATCAGTAGGGCAGGCAAAACGGGATAGGAAAACCCTGTGAAAGCAACGATCACCCAGGTCATCACGGGCTGAATTTCCTTTACAGAGAAAAGCATCAGAATGAACAATAATGCCAAAGGCGCGCCGACAATTAGCCAAAACCACAGCAAACTTAGGGCAAACTTGCGTACCCAACGTCGCCGACGCAAATGGCCATAGCCCAGAGGGATGAAGATCAATGCAACCAAGTAGTAGCCAAGAATCTGCACAGCGATGTTCCCAAACATGAGCGAGCCGAGGCCGAAGCCTTCATAATGGAAACGCCCACCCTCTGAGAACATATATAGGGGATAAAATTCGATGGGACCGTAGACCGCAGCAATGATGCCGATCAACATCACCGGGATGCCGATCAGCATCAGAATCAGACTGCGATCTTTGTAAGTTGATTTGTTCGGGTCTGAAGTCATTTGAAGGATTCAATTCTTTGGAAATTCTCGGAGCGTGCGTCTCATCGTCAACAACGCGCTTCCAATGAAAATCAAGAATACCAGCGCACAGATGCGCAGCACATTCCATTCCAAAGAAACATCAACCTCGCCATGATAGATATCCGTCAATGCCAGATGACCAATCCCGCCCCCAAGCAGCGACAAGATTCCCAATCCCATATTGATTTGAATTTGGTGTTTTAGATTCTTCATGATTATTCCCTTCTAATAACTACCTGAAAATCAACGGTATTACCACGACCAGGAACACGCCCCAAGCAACATAGAAATTCGACCCGAAGCTAAATACCTGCTGCAAAGATTCGATCCATTTTTCCGTCCCGTCCTTGAATTGCTTGACGATCAAGCCAACCAGAATACCAATATTGATGGCATTCCAGCCAATAACAGTCAGGCGATTGACAGTGATACCCCACTGTACGGTGCGGAAAACGGTTGCAGACATAGCATAGATACTGACCAATGTCCCCAAGATTGCCACAGCCAGAATGCCATAGCGCAGCCATTTCTGCATTTTTTCAGATAGATCATCAACTCGAAAAGGAGTCGCTCCGAGCAGCAAACCCATGATGCCAAACAACATCAAGTTATAAACAATCAGCACTTCGCGCTGTTTGAAGGGTTCCATAAAATTAAAGGGGATGACAAATACGTAAACCACCAATATAGCCAGGGTAAGCGGCAGAAGAAGCCGCATCATTGTGGAAATGAATTTGCTCAACCCCTGAGTGAAATCTTGCGTGCTTGGTGCCACAAGAGGATCATAAATCGTTGCCACGGCCAGCGTCGGCAGTAGGCCAAACCCGCCGGCAATCATCAAGCGCATCCACAATTCGGGGATATCCACATTTAGAGCAGCAAACAGGCCATAGGTAATGCCGCCCAAAACCATACCAAAGATCAGATATAAACCCGCGGTGATCATTGTTTCGATGGATTTGATCAAAAAAGCAAATCGATCCTGATAAGTAGAGCGCAACCCCAATATGGATATTCCCAACGTGACCCAGGCAGCCAAGGGTAGATGAATGGCCATTAAGTCCAAATAGCGAGTTTGGAATTTACCCGAGAGTCCTGGAGCAATCAAAAAGACATATAACCCGATCAATATCAGCCCAACAACGGTCAGGCCAGCTCTCTGATAATTCTGTTTTGCAGTCCCAGATAGAAATGCAACGGTGAAGATCGTCGCAATAGGAGCCCAAAACATAATCAAATAAGGTAAGTGGTCGAGGAATAAGGGGCCATCGGAGTCTGTAATTAACCAGAAAAACAAACCCGTAATGATGCTCAAGGGGATGGCTAGTTTCCAATTGACTCCACTTCTCTTTTCTTCGCCCTTGTCTCTGGCACTTTGCTGTAAACGATAATACCAGGCGGCCAAGAGAACATTTTCTGGCATTTGCTCATACGCAGCCAACAGGGATGATTGGAAAAGAGATTTTTCTCCGCTCTCCGACACATCCTGATAAAGAGCTTCCATCTGCTTGGGATCATCGCTGGCGTTCTTTATATCTTGAAGGTAATCCATCCTTCACCTCCTAAACAATAATGGAGTGGTGATTATCGTGGTGTTCACTATTCGGGGTACTCAAACCTCCCAACTGTCATTCCGAGCGAAGCGAGGAATCCCGGGTACTGTCTTTGTTTGCTAATCGTTCGATTTCAGAGATTCTTCACTTCGCTTGCTCTGCACGCCTTCGGCGACGCTGCGTTCAGAATGACACTTAATGAAATAGATTTTGCAAAACACCAGCATTTCGACCACTCCCAACAATTATTATTGATGCATTGAGCGTATCAAAGCCAATGACCAACGTCAAGCACCTGAGTGCTTAAAATTCAGGACTCAAGCGGTGGAAACAGCTCTCCAAATTCCCTAAAATCACCACGTTATCAAAAATTTGGAGGTTGTTATGACTGTTCGTCGTTTAGTTGCTATCATATTTATTTTCGGATGCGTGACATTTGCCTGGGTAATCCTTGGCACCAGCGTTATCAGCCGAACTAATTCTGGGTTTACGCTGTTAGACCGCCAGGTGCAGGGTTTGTGGGGTACAAATCATTTGCAAAAAGCCCCTCAAGTCATCCTCTCCTCGTCGAATCAAAATGATGTAGTAGTTGAGTTTGATTCAAGCGACATTGTTGTGGGTATTCAACTTGATCATCGGCGCAAAGGCTTGCTCTGGTATGCCACTTATGATGTCCTCTTCAGCGCAAATTACTCATTCCATAACCCATTGGATGAAAATGCAACCACTTCGACAATATTTTCCTTCCCATCATCAGGGACAATCTACGATGATTTTGATTTCAGGGTTGGTGAGATCGAGATCACACCACGCGGGAATGCCGGTCAACGGCTAGAAGCAACCCTGGAGATCCCACCGGGGGCACAAGAAGAGATCCATCTTTCATACAAATCGCGGGGGGTTGACTCCTGGTATTACAGTTTCTCAGATCAGATCACCACGGTCAAAAATTTCTCCCTCACCCTAAAAACGGATTTTGATACGTATGATTTTCCCGGGCAAACCATATCTGCTTCCACGAAAACCAAAACCTCCCAGGGCTGGGAACTGGAATGGCAATTTGAGAACTTAATATCTGATTTTGACTTGGGGATCGAAATGCCCAATAAGCTAAATCCTAGCAACTTACAATCCCAACACAAATACCAAAATCTAAATCGAGACTACAACCTTGCCATCAGGCGGCTGCACGATTTGGGCGTTATGGTCAAC
This sequence comes from uncultured Anaerolineales bacterium, assembly GCA_964419495.1. Classification (GTDB taxonomy): domain Bacteria; phylum Chloroflexota; class Anaerolineae; order Anaerolineales; family UBA11858; genus NIOZ-UU35. The sequence goes on along the minus strand of CAYQQX010000025.1, from coordinate 17,571 downwards.
GCCAGTTTTGTATTTGGCATGGACCATGACAATCAATCTGTGTTTGAGCGCACCGTTGCCTGGGCTATCGAGCAGAGCATCGAGACGGCTACTTTTCACATCCTGACCCCATATCCAGGCACAGTACTGCACCAGCAATTAGGATCACAAAGCCGCATTACCAGCCAAAATTGGGATCTGTACGATACGCGCCATGTTGTATTCCAGCCAGCGAGTATGAGCGTAGAAGCCCTCGAAACCGGTTATTGGCGCGCTTATCAGAATTTCTACAAATGGGGTTCGATCTTTCGTGGAGCCTGGGCAAAAGATAAATGGGATCAGCGGCTCAGGCATTTGGCCTATTCAGGTGGGTGGAAGAAATTTGAACCCCTTTGGGACTGGGTAATCCAGCTCAAAAGAGTGGGAAATTTCATCCCTTTGCTGGAGACGATCCTCAGCAGCGCTTCATCATCTAATGAAGATCGAAGAATCCTACAAAGTTTGGGTGGGGCGGCCTATCCTCAAGCGGATAACCGTCCCTTGCAAGATTCTCATTATCTTGACACACACCCATTTTAATTTTTTCTTTTATCACCCCATCCCCCCTAGCCCCCTTCCAGCGGGGAAGGGGAGCTTTGTAAAAAAAGGGTGCGTGCTAGCGCAAAGCGCTGCACGCACCCTTTTTTTACTATTTCCCCTCACCCGCATGTCGGGGGAGGGGTTAGGGGTGGGGGCAAGTTTTAGCTATTCACAAAGTAATTCCACTTTAGATCAAATCTGAAATGACACATGATTTAGTGGTTATGCTCTCTCAACCGTCACTGGCTGATTGTGCAAGGTGATATCTCCAGCATTCTTGAAGACATCAGAGACAAATTTCTCAGGGATATCTACAAAGGTTGTGTGATCTCGAATAAAGATCTTCCCGATTGTCTTCCCAGGGATGTTCGCTACCGAAGCAATCGTACCTACGATATCTTGGGGCCGCACGCCTTCTCGCTTACCGCGATCAAGCCGCAAACGCACCATGCCCATCTCGTGGGATTTCTTCCCAGGGTTGGGGCGCCTGCCTCGGCCATTGCGCTTAGATTCAGATTTGTATTTGCCAGACTTCGCCGGGCGGACTTTGCTAATTTCAGCAATGGGGCGCTGTTTTTCCTCAGCTCGAGCCAATTTCAAGGCCACAGCGGCAATCTCAAGGGGATCATTGCCAGCTTCGATCAGATTTTCTACAATCTCGCGTTCTCGCGAACAGCGGCCGCGCTGCAGCCACATATCAATCTGCTTCATTAACTTCTCTTCACGATGCTGATGGATATCTTCAGACGTGGGCAGAGTGCTGCGGGAGATTTTCTGACGGGTATATTTTTCAATCCTGCCTAGGCGCCATTGTTCTGCTGGCGTGATCAAGGTGATGGCTACGCCAGATTTCCCGGCGCGTCCCGTGCGGCCGACGCGATGAACATAAGATTCTGATTCTTGCGGCAAATCAAAATTGAAAACGTGCGAGATATCATCGATATCTAAGCCGCGAGCAGCGACATCTGTTGCGACCAACATTTTGGTCTGGTGATCGCGGAAACGCTTGAGAATTTGAATGCGCGCCCCCTGACTGAGATCGCCATTCAGGGCTTCGGCTGGGAAGCCGCGCTGAGTCAATTCACTGGCGACCTGGCTGCTGCCAATTCGTGTTTTGGTAAAGATCAGCGCGCTGCTGATATCTTCGACTTCGATCAACCTGGTCAGAGCGGCCAACTTGTCCTTTTCATTGACAAGATAATAACGCTGCTCTGTGGTTTCTACTGTCAGATGCTTGCGCTCAATTGTCACTGATTGGGGATCGCGCAAATAATTCTTCGCCAAGCGGCGGATCGGTGCTGGCAACGTCGCCGAGAAAAGAGCTGTCTGACGTGTATTGGGCGTTTCATTAAGAATAGACTCAATATCATCGATGAAGCCCATGCTGAGCATTTCATCAGCTTCGTCTAGTACAACCGTTTCAACGTGGCTAAGATCAAGTTTTTTCTGCTTGATTAGATCGAGCATGCGGCCTGGGGTGCCAACAACAATGTCCAAACCTTTTTTGATGCGCTTAACCTGGCGCTCATAAGGCTGGCCGCCGTAAATCGCTAACACTCGCACGCCGCGATACTGACCATAATCATAAAAGGCGTTTGCCACTTGCATGGCCAGCTCACGTGTTGGAGCCAGCACCATACATTTAATCGCGCTCTGGTCGAGCACAATATTGTGCAGTACCGGCAGCGCAAAAGCAGCCGTTTTGCCAGTTCCCGTTTGGGCCTGCCCGATGACATCCTTGCCATCCAGCATTAGGGGGATCATTGCAGATTGAATTGGCGTGGGGGTAGAGTAGCCGTGTTCGGCTACAGCCTGCTCCAACTGAGGATGCAGGTTTAAATCTTTGAACGTACTATTCACTTTTTGACTCCTGTATTCGTTTTGACGAGGGCTTTTTCAAGCCAGTCCCTGTTGTCTTATACAGCCGACTCGTCCCGGAAACAAGAGCCACCTGTGGCAACAAAAAAGCTCGACCAAATTCGTCGAGCTATCTTTTGGAAAACTCAAAACACTAAATTTGATAAAAGCTATCCCATTTGAAATAGCTGCGTGAGTATACCACGCAAATCTCTAAGGGCAAGCCCCAATTTGGGGCATAATGCTCAGGAAGAGAATACCTTAGAGATCAATCATCACCCCGAAGAACATCCGATATATTTCCGACATCACTTGCACTAACCTTATGGTGAACATCCATCTGCGGGTACGGCATTTCTATCCCGGCTTGATTAAGGGCATCGTAAATTGCTGTATTGACTTTATCGAACATCCGTCGGGTATCCACATAGGAATCCAACCACCAACGTACACGGAAGGTCAAGGCCGAGGCGCCAAACTCCAAGAATAAAGCTTCAACCTTTCGATCAGGCAATACGCCATCAACTTTCTTAACGGCTTCGATCATCGTCGTACGAGCCAACTCCAAATCAGTTCCATAGGCAACACCAACGTGAATCTGAAGGCGGTACTCGTCGTCGGGGTAAGAATAATTTACCACCAGGCTCTTCCCAATCAACGAATTGGGCACAATCACCATGCGGTTATCGCGCGTGCGGATCCGAGAGCTGCGCAGGCCGATATCCAGCACATCACCCCAGGTATCAAGATCCATGATATGAATGCGGTCACCGAGACGGAACGGGCGGTCGATCATAATCAAAAATCCGCTGATGGTGTCTGCCAGGGCAGATTGCGCAGCAAGGGCGATAGCCAGTGAACCTATCCCCAAGGTAGCCACCATAGCACTGATATCGACATTGAAATGACCCAGCAGCGTTATGATGGCGATAGACCCTAGAACAATCAATGCAACCCGACGGAAGAAGGGAAACAACTGCTCATCGAGATCAGTTTCAGTTTTAACAGCAATCTCGCGGCCATACCAATCGAAAAAGTTTTGCACAAAATTCCAGGCAAAGATGAGCCCAATGGCAAAATAAAATATATAGAGGAGGTCATCAATCCTTCCAACCCAAATATCGGAGATGAAATCCAAGCGATCCAAGGCAATATCAAATGCTAAAACTACAGCCAACATAAACAAAGGCCTTCGAACAGTTTCAACAATCACATCATCAAAATCTGTATTTGTTTTTGTTGTCAGCCTGGAAACACCGCGATCCAAGATCAGGCGGATCACCCAACGACCTAAAAGCAAAGTTGCGAGGACAATGGCCAGTGAGATGCCAATGTTTAGCCATTGTTCAGCAGTAAGACCTAAGAACACAAAATCCATCATCAACCTCCTTTAGCGTCCTTCAATTACAGCACGATATTTATCCGCCAATAATGCAGGCGTTCCACCCGTGTGCCAAAAGAGCACAGTTTCATCATTTGAGAAAAATCCTTTACGAATTAGATCGATCATACCACCCGCTGCTCGACCCGTGTAAACGGGATCAAATAAGATGCCTTCGAATTTGGCGAAGAGGTGGACTGCTTCCCGATCTTGATCATTCATGATGCCGTAGCCTTCACCTAGATAATCGGCATTGACCAGAATTTGATCTGGGGTGAAGTTGGTCGGCTGCCCTAAGTATGCGGCTGTTTCCGAGGCGAGTCCAGCAACGCGCGCTTTTAAATCCTCTTCGTGTTCATCGACACTCATTCCCAATATCTTACCCTTGAAAGATGTCAGATGAGCGCCAACGACCATACCTGCTTGTGTTCCTGCTGACGATGAAGCGAAGACAAGCCAATCTGGGCTGACTCCCTGATCAACGAGTTCTTGAATGGCGAAGGCATAGGCGGATGCACCTACGGGATTCGATCCCCCATAGGGAACGAGATATGGATCTCTCCCAGCGATTTTGGCTGATTCGAAAGTTGCCTGTAAAGTTTCGTCCCGGGCGCTCATTGGTGCGTAAACAATTTCAGCACCAAATAACAAATCTAGGAGTAAATTACCAGACGGCTCCGAAGGTTTGTCTCCACCCAATACAAGGATGCAATCTAAACCAAGGCGCGCCGCGGCTGCAGCGGTTTGCCGGCTGTGGTTCGATTGAATCGCCCCGCCGGTGATCACTGTTTTGGCACCTAACGATTGGGCTTCAGCTAGCAGATATTCCAACTTGCGGGTCTTATTGCCCCCGAAAGCCAGACCAGTCTGATCATCACGCTTGATCAATAACCGCGGCCCACCAAGATGAGCGCTGAGGCGCGGCAACTCTTCAACAGGGGTTGGTAGATGGGCGATTTCTATTCGAGGAAGAGATTTCATTGTAACTCCTTTTTTCACCGCAAAGACGCAAAGGGCGCGAAGTTAATATTAATTCTTTTCTGATAAATTATTGACCATCCGCTTTATACCATATTTCATAAGCACAACATTCCAGTTTAACAAGAAACCCAAAGATTTGCCGCTCAATTTCAAATAGGTTAGCAACTGCGCTTCATGGATCGGCAAAATCTTTTTCACCACCTTGTTTTCAACAACAATTAGATCTTCGACAACCAAATCGATTCGATAGCCAGCATCAATCTCTAATCCATCATATAGAATTGGTCATGCAACTTCAGTCAATACTCTCAAGTCGCGGTTTCGCAATTCATGTGCATAGCATTGTTGATAAGCTGATTCCAGCAAGCCTGGTCCCAAGGTACGATGAACTTTTATCGCTGCATCCACCAAAACCTTAGCTACTTCTTCAATATTTTTAGCCATTTCTTTCACCCTCAGCGATCTTGGCGTCTTAGCGGTTTAATTATCGGTCAGCTGATTAGTTATCACTTTTCTTCTACGGCGCATTATGTTCAACATTTGTGGCAATGTCTGCGTATACAACTTGTAATAGAAGGGTCGCACGGGGTAATCATAAGCTCCGATGGTTCTTTGAACGGTGCCGCCTAAGCCGCGTTTGAAACGAAAGACTCCCCACATGGAATCACTCTCATCGAAAACATCTGGAGCACCCCAGAGATCATAAACAGTACAGCCCATTTCTTTGGCTCTACGCATAGCTTCCATTTGCAATAAATAGTTGGGCATTTTCTTGCGATGAAGATCGCGTGACATGCCATGCAAGTACCAGGCTCTCCCCGCAAATCGGAAGAGCATTAGCCCACCAACAGGTTGGCCTTCCACTTCTGCAATCAAGGGATCAAGCATATCGTTTGCCAGAAATGAACCCCAAACGCTACGATAATAATCTTCGCCACGAATAACGAAGCCGTCGCGCGTAGATGTTTCGGCATACATTCGATAGAGCAGGCCCAAATCATCTATTGTGCCTATGCGCACAGAAACACCTTTTCGCCCCGCGTATCGGATGTTATAGCGCGTCTTTTGCTTCATGCGGGCCAGCATCTCATCTTCGGAAGCCGTCAGATCAAGTAGAACGGTATTACGGAATTGGATTTGCTCGTCAGAAAATCGCCACCCTCGGTTGGTCAGTTCCTGTCTGAGGGCATCACCCACAGGGTTCTCGACGGCATCATCTTCACCAGGGATACCCGCTCCCAAAGGCACATCGGGGTCAATCTTGATAAAAATTGCACCCCGATCTCGAGCAAGTTTCTGTATATCGTCAAGCACTCGTTTGCGAAGGTAGCCATCCCCCCAATCGCGCAATATGGGTCCTTTAGGCACATACAAAACACGCAACTTCGCTGCAAATCCAACTAAAGGGATCGTACGTTGTAAGATCAATGCCGCGGCATCAGGATGATGTTCATCGCCCCAAATCTGATGGAAGGCTTGCCAGCCAAAATTTGATTTAACCTCTCCCCACTGCCAAGTTTGCAGCAAGTGAGGTTCAGGGAAAGAAGAGATGGTCTTATTCCAGGTTTCTGAATTCATGGATTAGTAGTTAGTGGTCAGTGGGTAGTGAGAATTAGTTAGCAGATATCGAGAAGCATTGTTTACG
>CAYQQX010000025.1:0-11049 GCA_964419495.1 uncultured Anaerolineales bacterium | reverse complement strand
AGTGGTCAGTGGGTAGTGAGAATTAGTTAGCAGATATCGAGAAGCATTGTTTACGATAAACTGGTGGCTAATTTCTGATAACTGATTACTGAATACTGCTCACTTGCCCTTCAGCTTTCGTACATCCCCTACCCGAACTGTGACTCCGATAGCATCCAAATGTTCCAAGAAAGCAAGCACATAGCGCCGGCTGGTGTTGAATCGATCGCGCACTTGCGCAACACTGATCGTGCCCTCCGCATCAAGGATTTTGCGAACACTAGCAACCATATCTAGATAATCTGCCCATCGAAATACCACCTCGCCCGAAACCGGGATCAACTCGCCCAAATCCACCAGGGCCAAATATATTTCCTCGCCAACTTGGGCAATGCTTTCTTTCACAGATGGAGGGGAGTATGGATCACTTTTGAAACTCTTTAACAGGGTATCAACAGATTCTTTGTGATCACCTGCAAAGACAACACTGTGCGCGCATAATTTGATGACCGGAATGGCGCTGACTCCTGGTAACGCATCTCGCACAGATTTTTCCTCAATCTTTTCTTCTGTTACCAACCCCTTAACCAAAGCATCAAAAAGCTTTGCCGATACTCCCAATCGACTTTTCAATTCCTCGCGAGGGATACCATGACGAAAATGGAAATTTTCGTGATAATCGACAAGTTCATTCTCAACATCTATTCCCAATTGATTCCAATATCCTCGACTTGCAATCAATGTGCTAGGCTGTTTCAAGGGATCTCCACTTAGTGCGATCACCTGACCATTTTCTATCAATTCCGTAATAGCTCGATCAACTGCCGCTTGATCTAAACTAGCCGCGCTGACAACATCTTTGAATTGGGCAGCTCCTAGCGGCAAAAGGGCTTGTAAAAAAATCTCCGCAGGAGTTCCCTGGGCTAAGGCTTCAAACCGATCTAAAACTTTTTGATCAAAACGTTTGTGCCGACCCTTAGGATGGGGGTCAACAACCACGCCACCCCCAACTGTTTCTGGAGGGGATGGACGGCGCAGAATATAGCGGTCACCGCGCACAGCCACAATCGGATCGGCAAATTCTAATTGCAGCCAGCCTTCTTCGCCCCGTTTGAGTACATCTGTGCCAATCAACCTCAAGCGAGCCATTACTTCAGCAGCGCCTAAAAACAACTTCATTTCTGTATTATGCTTGACTGGTTGAGATGCACTTTGAAGCAAGCGAAACCGAACGTCTATGCGACCCGTTGTCTGATAATCTTTCGGACGGATGACAACATCACCTCTTTGAACCTGATCGAAATCAATTCCGGAAATATTGACAGCCGTTCGACTTCCTGGAACCGCGCTTTGGTTTTTGCGTTTGTGTGTTTGCAGCCCCCGAACACGTCCGCCCAAACCCTGGGGAAGAAGGGATACTTCGTCCCCAACATTGAGGCTGCCATCCGTGAGTGTGCCCGTAACCACAGTTCCAAAGCCGGACACTGTAAAGGCGCGATCAACTGAAAGGCGCGGACGACCCGAATCTGGGCGGCGCGGTTTTTCTTTTAGCGTACTCTCAAGGGTTTCAAGCAGCTCAGGGATGCCATCTCCAGTTTTGGCAGAGACACGCACAAAAGGAACAGAATCCAGCACTGTGCCAGAAAGAGCTTCCCGCACATCGGCTTCGACCAACTCCAACCATTCGGGATCGTCAATTAAGTCGACTTTGGTCAAAGCAACAACGCCACCTTGAATTTGCAGCAAATCTAAGATTGCCAGGTGCTCGCGAGTTTGCGGCATAACACCTTCATCAGCGGCCACAACAAATAAGGCCGCGTCGATTGCACCTATGCCAGAAAGCATGTTTTCAATGAAATCGCGGTGACCGGGGACATCGACTATGCCAATCTCCTCGCCGTTTGGCAAATTCAGCCAGGCAAAGCCCAAAACTATTGTCAGGCCCCGCTCCTGCTCTTCTCGCAGGCGATCTGGATGAGTACCAGTGAGTGCCTCGATGAGCGCAGATTTGCCGTGGTCTACGTGGCCTGCAGTTCCTATAACGCGCATTTTTCCTCTAAAAATTGTTGGATGAATAAAATCCGCTGACCGCGCAGTAATAATTCCGGTCAGCGGATTGAATGTAGAATGATATTTAGCGCAGACCGCCCTGTAAACGTTCGTGATCTGCAGTCAAATTTCGGACGGCTTCCAAAATTGCTTGGAAGTGTTTCCAGGAAAATTCGTTAAACTCACCAAACAAATCTTGCAGTTCCTGTAAGGTATCTTCAATCAAGGTAACGCGATCATTCATTCGTTCAAGACGACGGTTGGTATCGCTTTGCTGTTCGTCATGAGAGAGCATATAGTTGGTCCAGCGTTTTTGATCGTCTGCCTTGAAAGTATTCCACTCTTGTCTGAAGCGCTCTTCCGAGAGGCGCTGCATTTCAGTTAGTTCGCTGATGCGACGCTCTACTTTTTGATTGAGTTCTTCAGAAACCTGGTTGTTTCGTCTGACTTCTTGAAGCGTTTCATCTAAAGATTGGATGTGCTCTTCAATATCGGTCGCTTGAGTTTCGATCGTTTCGAAGCGCGCCGTCCAATCTTTCCAGGTTTTTTCCCGATCAGCTTCAGCAGAGGTCTGTTTGCTGAAGAAGGCAGTTTGGGCCTCGTTACGTTCCTGCTCAACGGCGACTAATTCTCTCAAGCGCGATTCAATCCGCCGAAATTCAGCATCAAAAACTTCAAACTGCCCGCGATACTCATCAGATCGTTTTCGTAATGCGGAAGTCTCTCCTTGCAAATCGGTCACCCGTTGGGAATCCTGATTATGTCCATTTTCCAAAACCCGATACGTTCGTCCTTGATCCTCGACTCGCAAACGGATTTCGTCCAAACCCTGATTGATATTGTCGATTAATCCACTGAGACGTTTTTCTTCTTGTTCACGCGCTTCCAAATTTTCTTGCATGTTGGGGATTGATTTAGCTAATTTCTGAGCATCAGCCAAGTTAGATTCAACACCCTTGACTTCGCTCCGCATAAGCTTCTTTACTTCTGCTTCACGCTGTTCTGCCTGCTGTTTTTGCTGATTAACCCATTGATTGATCTCTGTCCGATTAGTCGCAAGTGCTTCATCAATGCGATCTAAACGACCCATAACCGCTTTCAATCGAGTTACTTCACTATCGAGAGCCTTGTTTTCGTGTTCGGCAGCTTTGAGTTTACCTTCTAAGGCAATTACTCGATCCCTCAACTGATTAATTGTATTTTTGTCCTTACGTCGTTCATCATCGATCCACTCGATGCGTTTTTCGAGTTGTTGTAATTCCATTTAATTTCTCCTGAATACACAGGTTCTTAACTGCACAATAAAGCTAAAAAATTATAGCATGAACAAGACTGACATAAACTTCAGGGCACAGTCGTACTAATAGCAGCACTGATCGATGTCAATGCTGGTATGAACCACTGCGGAAAGATGCCCATCAGAAATATCGCACATATTCCTACCATGATCATAACACTATGAAAAAAACCCTCGCCTTGTTCTTCCGACAATTCCAACTCGTCGGGTCCCATAACCAAAACAGCGAATGAACGTAAACCCCCTACCATCAGGCCAGCACTACCAACAATAGCTGCCAAACTAATCCAAATACCCTCCACAGCCAATTGCTCCCAAAGGATCGAATAAATTGGGAATCCAGCTAATGTTGGAATTCCAACTAATGAAAAATTTGCCAATACGATTCCAGTGCCTGCAACCCAATATTTTCGCCCTAACCCTTGTATCGTATGAAATCGAAAATTCTCGACATGCGATCTCAAAATTGTCAGACACATCGCCCAAACACCAAAAGAGAGAGCTCTAGGAAAAAGTAGGCCGAATAACAATCTATCCCCATTGGCAAGGCTGATCGCCAAAAATGTTCGACCAATCTCAACGATCATCGCAAATCCCAATACTCGTCCAAGATCGCGCTGAAAAGTTGCCCAAACTCCACCAACCAGGGCCATCAATATTCCGATCAGGCGCAATATTTCCAACAGGTTGATATTTTCATTGAGTGATGGGTAACGCTGCATGAAGCCTACGGGAATTAAAATACCAATACTCAACAATGTTGTAACCACGTAAGATGTCACATAGGGATGCGCGGTCTCTGTCAACATGGGGATCCAACTATGGAGTGGGAAAATTCCTAAATGAAAAGAAAATCCAAGCCCTAAGAAAACCGCTGCACGCACAATATCTTGAGTATTTCCAGCCTGCAGTTCTATGCCACTCAAAAACCAACCTGCTAATAGAATAAATGGCACACCTAGCGTCTGATAGGTCAAAAATCGGAGAGTGCCCCTAATTACTGATTGACCCATCGGGGTGAGCATCAACACAAAAATCAATACAGCAACTTCAAGCAATAGTGCCGCAAAAAGTATGGGCTGAACAGAGAGTGCGGAGATCAAAATTGCAATACTTGCTAAACTTAAGGAAGTAAAAAGTGGTGGTTTAGAAATAACCAAGGCGCCAACATTCCAAAAAGCAAATAAAAGGTAAAAAATCGCAATTTGGGGTAATACTAGATTTGTGATTACAAAACTGCGTCCCAAGATTGTGAATTGATCTTCAATTATGAAAGCCCATGAACCTACCATGACCACTTCGCCAATTTTGAGTCCCCATGCGAGGCCAGCTAAAATGAAAGAAAGCGAGATAGCAATAATGGATGATACGATCTGATATCGGTAAAGAAACACAAGAATTAGAGCGACTATACCTGGAAGTAAGATCCAAATTAACGGTGAGTTCATTAATCTACCCCCACAACTGAAGCAGTATTCAAGTAAGAACCTGTGAGTGCTAAGCCCAAAGTGACAATTGCCAACATCCCATTTAACAATAACGAAGTTTCCATCGTCGCATAAATGATTTCAAAACCCGAGAGCAGAGTAAGCAATCCCAGCGCTACGCGAATAGGCTGAACGGTCAATCCCAAGTGAAACACTCCTAATCCTATCAACAATATAGCACCAAAGATTTGGGCATCCGATGCTCTTAATACCAAATCCCCAACTATAGGTGTCAGCACAAACGCTAAAAAGGCCATGAATCCGGCAATAAAAACACGGAAAAAAGTTCCACTCATCCAACGGCCTAATTCGTCGGCCCATGCCCTGGACTGATCGACTAATCCCATCCCAAGTACCGCCGCGGAGATCCAACCTGAGACAAGTTTTATAACCGCAAATTCAATCGGCCAAACAAGGGAGATCAACAAAAATACTCCCACATACTGCGCACCCAGGGCGCTCAAACTGACTCGCCAATCTCGACTGATGAGTAGAATTAGACCTGTTATGCCAACCCAAGCGGCAGCGTAAGGTGCAACTGCTGTCAGACTCATGCTCTATCCACCCCCACTCTGCTGTATAACCAAAGAGATCAAGAGAATCAGCATCAATATCGACCATAAAATTCCGCCTTCACCTTCAAGAATCTGAGAAATTGCCGAAAACGCCCGGCTCAAATTCCGGTAAAGCCACCATAAAATTCGGTAAATCCACTCCGGAGACAGCAAACTCCCCAAAGTAGTCGACACTGAAACAGGCAATGAAACTTGTTGGCGTCTAAAAAGCATAAAAATAGCCACAACGCCAATGGAAATGACACCTCCCCACCATCCAAATGATAAGATTGAATCTCCAGACTGACTGGCTAAATCCTGGGACCAGGCAATCCCCCAATGTGTCATGATCAACAATATCAATCCAATGGGGTAAACAATTAACATCCACTGCTCTACATCTTCTAAATCAGGCGTATGTCGAATTACATGACGCGCATATCCTGAAACTAATAAGGCATGAGCCAGGATCAATATTATCGGCATCATAATCCCAGAATTGCTATATAACTCTCCTCCTGCCCAGGCAGGTGTGTAAGGAAATGCAGAAGCACCAAGAATTCCCACAAACGATAGTATCGAAACAAATCGGGTTCGATTTGAAGTTAAGAATAAAATACCCCCGGTCATGAGCAGCGCCAAACCCCATGCAATGGTTGCGGCTGGAAGCTGAAATATCGTAGAGACAAGTGCAATAGTCGCCATTCCTAAAATCCAAAATGGACGTCCATCCAGTTCATTTGGAGCCTGAACCCACGCATACGATCCGTATAACGCAGAAATCACTGCAACCAAGAGTAAATATGGCTGCCATGATAAAGGGACCCCTACCGAAGCAATTCGGGCTAATATCACCAAACTGCTGGCAACTGGCGTCAACCGAACGATTGTTCCCAAGCCTCGGCGTAATGGTGGCTCTTGGAAGAAGGGTTGATGAGGGGGCAAAACGCCCAGACGAAGACCTGCAGCCAGAAGTAACAATCCGCTAATCTCTGGCGGAATCGCATTAAACACCACTGTTTTGCCTAAGGAAATGGATTGTATTGTGGCAATCACGACTAAGAGTATTCCAATCAGGCGAACTGACAAAGCCACAACAACACGCTCACGCTGCCCACTCGTGGACACTCGCAAAAGAAGCATCAGCGTCTCGGACAAATCCATTACTGCCCAGGCCAAAAGCAATGTTATAGGGTTTTCGGCAAATACAGCCAAAAGGCCCAAGCCCGTCATTGCCAAACCAGCTGCCCATCCGTTGGAGTCGACATCAGCAAATTGAACAACATCGATCAGCAAAACAGCCAAGGGGAATACGCCTAGCGCGACCCCAAATGTCCATGAAATCTCGTCCAGTAAAAGTGTGGGAGAAGCTGAAAACAGCGAATCAGGTTTCCACTGCATCACTGAAATTACCAAAGGCGCCTGTGATCGGGAAAATAAGACCATTAACCAGGCAGCTGCCGCGCCAACCAAAGCCAGCAGCCACAGATAACCAGGCCTCAGCTCGAAGCGCTCCGCTATCAAAATTATGATCGGGATTATGAATAGTAACAGGATAGAAATTGAGATCATCATCAGGGAAAACCAGATTGAATAATAGCCTACTGGCTTGATCTATGCAAGTGATGTTTTGGGAGAATTTTTCGGCGAACAGCGAATATTTCCTAGAACTTATCTCAGTAATGTCATCCTGAGCTTAGCGAAGGATCTAAAACACTTGGTTTAGGAGACTCTTCGGTCGCTTCAGCCGCTTGGCTACCTTCGCTCTCACAGAGTGACATAAGGTGGAATTTTGAGATGAACTCTACTCAGATTTTTGTTGGCAATCATCTCCATCTATGCTCTCAATTTATGGCCAAGGAATCGGTACGGGAGAAGAGTATCCAAGTTTATTTACCACATAAAGTTTCGCCGAAGAATTTCCTGAACAGCCAGATTTATCTTGCAAGGTATAGGATGTCTTGGTAGTCACATCGACCCATTCCAAAACATAGGTACCGTTGCAAATATTGGCTTTGACCAGGTAGTGGAGGTCAACGGCGGGTGAAGCTGCATTCCAAGTGACGACGACTTTATCGCCATCCCTTGTTGCACTCGCGCCTGTAGCCGAAGCCACCGAAGAGTTGATTGGTGGATCCATTGGACCATAGGAAACAGAATCAAGATCTCCACTGAATATCACCGCAGAGGCGGATACCCAACAATGGTAGGCAAAACCTTCCATCTGAATCCATAACCAGTTCCCACCATAATCCCGGCCATCCACCTGGGCAACTGCGCCTTCTCGGAACAAGCCAGCAGCCAGATATACCTTACTGGGTCCCCAACGGCAATTGACATTACCTTCCGCCTCGGCCGTGGCCGATTCTGGTGTTGAGGTCAGAGTAATCGTCGGCGTATTCGTTGGTGAGGGTGTATCTGATACTGTGGGTGTATCCGTGGGGATAGATGTAAACGTCAAAGTGGGCGTAAATGTTTGTGTTGCTGTAGCAGTCGCACTTGGGCTGGGTGTTATGCTGGGTGTGAGGCTTGGGGTGTAGGTCTGCGTGGCTGTGTTGGTAGCTGTTGCGGGAGAGAAGATGTTAATAACAGGCATATTGCATGCTCCAAGAGCTACACAAATCAAAACGAGAAAGAAACCCAAATATACTTTCCGGGAATTCATACTCCACCTCCTGGCTATTGGGCAGTCCCCCCGTAGGGTGTTGTTGGCAAAATTAACCGCAGAGAGCGCAAAGATCGCAGAGTTTTGTCACATAAACTGGTTTTTCTCAGCGTTCTCAGCGAACTCTGCGGTAAATTAGCAAGACGATTTTGCATAGCAACACTTAAGCAGGAGACCATCGGCTATTGAGTGAAACGAAAAGTTTCTAATATAAAGATACCATAATCCAGTAAAAGAATTGCAAAAATCAATTTATGGAATACAATACTGCCGAAACCCAATATTGAATTAGGACTCAACGATGGCTCACGCAACTTTTCATTTTCCGGATGGATTTCTTTGGGGAACAGCAACAGCTTCCCATCAGGTAGAAGGCAATAACACCAATAACAACTGGCATTACTGGGAAGAAGAAGGTCACATTACCTCAGGCCACTCTTGTGGATTGGCCTGCGACTGGTGGGGTGGTCGCTGGAAAGAAGATTTTGATCGTGCCTCCGATGCGGGTCAGAATACCCATAGACTCTCCATTGAGTGGAGCCGCATTCAACCTGCGATTGACCGTTGGGATGAAGACGCCTTAGATCATTACCGTCAGATGCTGCGTGGGTTGAAAGAGCGCGGCCTGACACCGATGGTCACTCTGCACCATTTCAGTGATCCGCTGTGGTTATTCTTCTTAGGGGGGTGGGAATACGAGCGCGTTGTTGAGTATTTCGAGATCTATGTGCGCAGAGTTGTAGAAGCTTTGGGAGATTACGTCGATTGTTGGTGCACCATCAACGAGCCCAATGTTTACTCTGTTATGGGGTACCTATTTGGCGATTTCCCCCCAGGAAAGAAAAACCTAGGAGCCGCCTTTAATGTGATGACCAGCTTAGTACGCGGTCATGCGGCTGCTTATCATGCCATCAAGGAACTTCAACCAAACTCTAAGGTTGGCATGGCAATAAACTACCGCGGCATGATGCCCGCTCGAAAAATTTCACCATTAGACAATCTGCTAGCTAATAATCTTTCTCGAGTGTATAACGATTTCTTTCCTCGTGCGGCCACAGATGGCGTGCTAAGCTTCTTCACAAACAAAAAGCGCATCCCTGAAGCCAGGGGGACTCAAGATTTTATTGGATTGAACTATTACACCCGGGAATACGTCGCTTTCAACCCTTTCGCTCCAGGGAATGTTTTTGCCAAAAATTTCTACGACTCTGAAAAAGAACTAAGCCCTACAGGGTTTATTGCCAACGAGCCACTTGGATTCTATGAAGCCATCAAATGGGCTCGGCAATTCAACAAACCGATTATTATCACCGAAAATGGTGTTGAAGACCCAGAAGATTCCATGCGCAGGCGCTACGTAATCCAACACGTGCATCAACTCTGGCGAGGAGTAAATTTCAACTGGCCCATCGAGGGATATTACCATTGGAGCTTGGTGGATAATTTCGAATGGGAGCGCGGCTGGACACAGCGATTCGGTCTTTGGGAGCTTGATCCCGAAACCCAGACTCGCTCCAAACGCCCCAGCGCAGACCTCTTTGCCGCCATCGCTAATCAAAATTCACTGTCATCGGAAATGGTGGCTGAATATGCACCTGAGCTGATGGAAAGTATGTTCCCAGGATAATTTTTAATGGTATAATCCCGGCCGCTGTAGGGGAAAAAACACAACAAAATATGGAGAGGTCGCATAGTCCGGTCTAGTGCGCGCGCCTGGAGAGCGCGTATACCGCAAGGTATCGAGGGTTCGAATCCCTCCCTCTCCGCCAGAATCAAAAGTAGAGACGCAACATCCCTTCGACATTGCTCAGGGCAAGGCTGCATCTCTACTTTTTTCGTAAGCCTGAAATCGCTTATTTTTTACGCATTTCTTCCCATTGAGCGCCTAATTCTAATAATTTTTCTTCGCCCAGAATTTCTTCTGCTAAGGGGAATGTTTCTTTTTCTTCTCTATTGAAGTGTGCTCGGGCAACTTTGATGGCTTGCAGCAGCGTCCGCCGGGCATGTCCCATTCGCTTGAGATCATCCAATTGTGCTAAGACATCTTGCATCAGCGTTTCGATGCGGGCATGATCTTCACGAACTTTTTTCGTAGCTTCATCCGAGCCCATCTTATCTTCTATGGCAGCAAATAAGATTTCATCCTCGAATTTTGCGTGTTCGGCCAGAATTGAAGCCAGTTCTGCACCTGGAATTTTGACATCAGCAAGGGTTTTCGCCTCACTGGGAATTGTTGCTTCGAGTTGATCGAATTTGGCATAAAGCACTTCATGATCAGCGACAAATGCATCAGTAATTTTCATTGGTTCCTCCATACTAATATTGCCACAGTATTTTATCACCGCTAGAAATTAGCGGTACATTTTCACTTTTCCTTGGATCGAATTATCAACTTGTTGTACGTTAGCTTGGCGATGGATTCTCAGAGCAGGGTGAGTTTTTGGGAGCGCACTGGTGATAGAACACTTCTCCAATTTTCCGAAGGCACCCCGCAATATATCGATCACTCCTTGTGGGGAAGCATAGCCTTCTTCAAAACAAAAAACAGCCTCGGCAATCTCAAAATTGCAGCCCAGCGCGAAGGCGTGGTTCAGGAATTGGCCTCCTTTTATTTGCACTTTCCCACTATAAAAACTCATCCAAGCATCGCTATTGTACGGATTATTAGCATAGCAATTCTTGAACTCAATTTGGCCGTCAAAATGGGAACTCCCAGAGAAACCACAGTTTTCAAAGGAGAGTTTTCCTTTGAAGGCATTACCAAGAGCATCTTGAGCACCGATTCGCACTTGCGAAAATTTGCCATCGATTTGGTTTGTCATTTCCACAAATGGCATATAACTATCGGCGATTAAGACACTTCCTGTTTCGGCTTGCAGCCCTACAACATTGTGACCATGATCATCTTCATGATTGATACCATCTGCTGCAATTTTCCCCCCATCCAATTTGAGCATGGTGATCTCACCTCCGAAGTTCAAATCCTTTATCTGAAGATCCGATCGATCATTACACTCA
>CAYQQX010000024.1:0-40384 GCA_964419495.1 uncultured Anaerolineales bacterium | reverse complement strand
TGCCCTCCGCAGCCAGTCGTTCATGCCATCACAGGTGATGGCTTAGTAGTTACTAAAAAACAAGAAAATCTCCTGAATCCAGGCTGAGTGTTTCCTGGTTGTACTCTGCGTCCTCGTCAAAACCAAGGAACATTCCCGTACGTGTGAGTTTGACGAGTTCGCTTTCTGATGCATCGAAATGGATTGTCGGGTTATGACCCGCATTAACAAAAGAAATCTCATTTTCAGCATCAATGCAGCACAGGAATAGGGTCACCGGCATGCTGATATTCGAGTCTGAGCAGATCAAATAGTTGGCCCGGGTTATCCCCTCGGCGAGAGAATCCGCTCGATCGAGGCTGGCCCTCACCAGGCTGCGCGTCAGGGCCATAAAAAGGGCAGCCGGCATACCTTTGTCAGTTACATCGGCGATCACCAGGCACAACTTATCATCCTGATAGGGAATAAAGTCGTAAAAATCTCCCGATACTTCTCTGGCGGGATGCCAGGACGCAGCGAATTCCCAACCGGGAGTTTTGGGTAGATCTTCGGTAATCAGGCTTGACTGTACGCGGTAGGCCATCTGCAGTTCGCGCTCCATGCGCCCCTTTTCAACGGCGATCTCATAGAGACGAGCGTTATCGATAGCAACCGCTGCGCTGGAGGCGATGGCAGTCATCAATTCAAGTTCGTCGTTGTTGAAAAATCCGGCGAAAATGCGATTATCAACATAGATCACACCCAGGGTTTTGTCTTTGAGCATTAATGGCGCGCAGAGAATTGAGCGCAACTGCAAATCAAGCACGCTGGAGCGATCGCTGAAACGGTCGTCGCTTTGGGCATCGTGCGTGAGTACGGTCTCCTCGTTTTGCAGTACCTCTTCAATTACACTGTGGGATATTTCAGATTCAGGGTCTTCAATTGAAGTATGTTCAATGCCGCGTGCAGAACGAAATTCAAGACTGCCATCTTCACCTTTAAGTGCTACAAAACCACGTTCTGCCCCAATGGCTTCAATGACTTCGTCCATGACACGGTCGAGAACTTCATTGAGATCGAGAGATGAATTGAATGTTTGCGAAAGCTGATAGAGCAACTCGAAGCGGCTTCCAAATGCGGGGGTTGATGCTTCAGTCATGGCTCTCCTTCTCTAACCATTGCCAACCTTTGAACAGAGATATTGTAACCCAGGTTTACAGAAATCAATCAATTTGGCGCGTGGTTCTATGGGAATTGCGTGAGAGAACTCACATTTGGGGGTA
Source organism: uncultured Anaerolineales bacterium (assembly GCA_964419495.1). Lineage (GTDB taxonomy): Bacteria > Chloroflexota > Anaerolineae > Anaerolineales > UBA11858 > NIOZ-UU35. The sequence goes on along the minus strand of CAYQQX010000024.1, from coordinate 39,143 downwards.
GGGGGTGTGTGGAGCACACCCCCTACCCCCAAAATGTGGATCCGTACCACGGCGATTCCTTGAGACCTTGGCGCGTTTTGGATGAATTGTTCACTGAACAGCGTTGAACAAATGTACTTTGCTTGCTCCTGCGTTCAAGGCGTGATATGATGTTTGCAGACAGGTATCCATTTACAGGTAACAATATCAGGTTTTATTCGAGCTAGTTTTTGTACGGGGATGATTTTATGCCTGATCTTACATCTCTACTACCTCAGGGAATACTCTCATTCATCGGCGGCCGATTGATTAGGTCGCTGGTCACCTTAGTTTTATTCCAATTAGTTCTATATGGGCTCATCCAAGGGGTCAATCGCGCGCTTCCCAATGATATACAAGCCCTGGAGCTGGCCATCAGTTCTAGAGAAGATCTCAGCGGATTTCAGTCTGGATCGGATTCAACTTCTCAAGATGCAGCCTCTCCTGGAGAGGCACCACAAGAGCCGGCCACGCAGACCGAGATGGCCATTGATGCTGCCGAAATGGGCATTGATTTGGAGATTTCTGCCGATGTAGGCGTTGGTATTGAAGCTGAGATGGCACTCGATAATGCCTTTGCTATAGAAATGGAGATGCCCGTCAGTGAAGGATCTTCAGAACCAGAATCACCTGCAGCTGAGGAAATCCCCGTCGAAGCCGAAACAGTGGTTGAGCCGGAATCAGATGTCAAAGACGAAAAAACATCCTTTGAAATCCCTTGGTGGAGTGAATTCGTCGGCTGGATGACGGCCTTCTACCGCGGTGATTTGGGAGAGTCATCCAGCTTAGGCAGCACGCCAGTGGTTGATATTCTCAAGGTCACGCTGCCAAGAACACTGCTTCTACTGATCCCTGGGACCGTAGGCGGTTTCCTGCTGGGGATGTGGCTGGGCAAGCGTGTCGCCTGGCGGCCGCGCGGATGGACGGAATTCGCAGCCACCCTGGGCGGAACAGCCTTCTATACATCTTTTGCTCCCTGGCTGGCCTTTGTGATGATCAACGTTTTTGGCCTATACCTGGATTGGCTGCCGCCTGAAAAATTGATCGACCCCATGAAATGGGTCTGGCTGGATATTCCTGTCAATGATGTGATCGTAAAAATGCTCTATACCCTGGCACTGGGGACTTTAGCCTATTTGATTGTTCTTTGGTTTACGCGTGAATTTGCCCACAGAAGTTGTGTGCGCTGGCGCTTGATTGGCGGCGGCGGGATAATCCTCTTGATTGTTATTAGCTGGATCATCAGCGGCCTGGGCGTGCTCGGACTGGATATCCTGGTACACCTTATCCTGCCTGTGGCTACATTGATGCTGTTGGCCTTCGGCGAAACCATGCTGATCATGAAGACCACCATGAGCGAAGCGGTTGTCTCTGAGCATGTAAATGCGGCACGTGCAAAGGGCTTGCCTGATGCGCGTGTGCGCGATCGTCATGCTGCGCGTGTTGCCATTCTGCCAGTGCTGACTCGCTTCATCGTTCACCTGCCCCTGATCATCATCGGCAGTTTCATTGTCGAGCATTTCTATTACTGGGACGGCATGGGACAAGAGCTTATCCGGGCGGCCATCGATAACGATCTGCCAGTGCTGCTGGGGGTTTTGTCGGTGGTTGCCATGGGTATCCTGCTGGCGCATACCACCCTTGATATTCTCACAACCTGGCTCGACCCGCGTTTGCGCAGGGTCCGGCAGGTTAGACGACTTCCAGGAGGGGTAGAATAATGGCACAATCTGGCCCCATCAATCCTCTGCCCGTCTATGACCCCGGTCTACGAGGTTTCATCCAGCGGCGAGCAAAACGCTACCGCTTCTGGCTGCGCAATCGTGGCTGTCAGTGGAAAGTTTTCTTTAGTAACCCAATCGCCCTGATCGCCCTGATCATCATCGCCTTTTTCATTTTGTTGGCGTTGATTCAACCTTTGCTGGTATCCAAGGTTTTGCCACAAGGAATTTATGATCCTTTGATGGGATATGATCCTGACTACGCCCATCCCTCGCTGCCATCGGGGAAGCACATCTTTGGCACTGATTACCAGGGACGCGATGTCTTTAGTCAATTAGCCTTTGCCACGCGCACATCGATTGGCGTGGGGCTTGTTTCTGCGCTGGTGGGTACCATTGTGGCGACCATCGTGGGGGTCTCCGCGGCTTATTTTGAAGGGTGGCTTGATACGATCTTGATGGTGTTCACCGATGTTTTCATTATGCTGCCTCCAGCGGTGGTCCTGTTGATCGTGGGCTTGATCTTTCAGATGTCCTGGGTTCAAGTCGGTCTGATCTACGGCATCTTCGCCGGATTAGGCTCTTTTGCCTTGATGATCAAAGTGCAAACTCTGTCGATAAAGAACAAGAAATATACACACGCGGCCACGGTCGCTGGGGGAGGGCACTGGCGCATCATCCGCGTGCACATCCTGCCCAACCTGGCGGCTCTGATCACGGTCAACATGATGTTCATTGTTACCGGTTCAGTGATGATCGAAGCCGTTCTCTCTTACTTCGAACGCAGCCTGCGTTTCAGTTGGGGTTCCATGATCTGGTTCACCATTGATAACTTTCGCGGCGCTGCCGTAGGCTTGCAGTGGCACGTACTCATCGTTCCAGCCGTTGCCATCATGCTCTTTTGTGGGTCTTTCTATATGTTAGCGCGCACCCTCGATGAAGTAGTAAATCCAAAGCTGAGAGAGCAGTAATATAGAAAAACCCCCTAATTGTCATTCTGAATGAAGTGAAGAATCCCCGCTCAAAGAGCGGGAGACTCTTCGCTCGCCTCGCTAAAGACGCGACTACGGCGGGCGGCTCAGAGTGACAGTAATTATTCCAATTATTCATTCACCCGCTTATCTTTTTTGTGTGTTGCGCGGGCATATTCTTGATAATTGCTCATTTCTGCATTTTTGCCGTCAACAGATTGCCATTCCCCCGCTTCATACGTATCAAGAATTTCTTTTTCTTCATCAGTGAGTTTGATGTCTTTTTCGTTCATAAAATACCTGCTTTATCTTTTGCTCTCTAAATACTCTTTGGTCGCTTTTCGACTCGTTATAATTGTTTTTAGGAACACTTCTCGTTTTCTCTCAACAGATGGTACCAGATATGCGTAATCATTTATTCTGACCACAAAGATATTCTGATTTTGGGGATGGTTCATCTATCCTGTGAAAAAGGAGAGAGATATTTGCGGTTTATCCAAGCCAATGGCGGAGAAGAAATCAGCAGCGCCGAGGTCGTCAAGATTGATACCGGCGCGGCGAACAGCGCAAGTGCCCCGATTGCGGCCTCGAGTTTTGATATCGAAGTTTTCGTCCAGAGCCACACCAGCGAAGAAGTTCTGAGCAGTGGGTAGTCGGAAAGATTTAGCAGTGAGGCTAAAAGGTTTGAAACGGTCATTGATGCTTTCGAGTGCGTTAGTAGTTTTGGGAGTATGTTCAGCAACAGCCATAGAGAGCAAGGTGTTGATGGTAGAGCCATGTCTTGTCTTCTAGAACCACTTCTGGCTCTTTCTCCTGCCAATTGGGCCTCGGCCCAGGTGGTTGATTGTCTAGAATGTTCGCCAAACTCGGCAGTAACTTTTCCTGATACCAATGACGAATAATCCCTGAACTAACTTGATTTCGCCGGGCTACTTCTTCGATGTTTTGCAAGCTCAAACTTTCTTCCATGACCTTGACTTTTACTTCTACTTCTACTGGAATTATTCTGTTCATACGACCTCGCTGTGATAGTCGTTTTTTGGAGAAAACTATCTTATCTCAGCTTGGCCGTTTCTCAAATATCTGTTCTTATTTCACAGTCCCTTGAACCATCCCAGATTTTCATTTAAGTCATTTGACTCATTTCAGTTATTTCGGTATAATCCGAAATAACTGAAATGAGCGAAACTATGCTTGATCTTAATCCGACGATTACCGAATTCATTATCCATTGGGGTGAGATGGGCAGCCGTTGGGGCATCAACCGCACAGTGGCCCAAATCCATGCCCTGCTGTATATCTCTCCCAGAGCTTTGACAGCTGAAGAAATCTGCGAGACGTTAAGTGTAGCGCGTTCTACGGTCAGTACCGGATTGCGTGAGTTGCAGAGTTGGGGGCTGATCAAAATCGTCCACGTCTTGGGTGATCGTCGGGATCATTTTGAAATCATTGGCGATGTCTGGGAGATGTTCCGGGCGGTATTAGATGAACGCAAACGCCGAGAACTTGATCCAGCACTCAGCATGCTGCGGGAGACCGTTTCAGAATTTGAATCCAGTGATAATGGAAATCCAGCCATGCACGAAAAAATGATCGAAATGCTGGATTTCTTTGAGACAGCTTCCGAACTGTACGATCAGTTTCAAGCGCTCCCAACCGATACTTTGGTACAACTCGCCAAGAAACGAGAGACAATTCGCAAGATTATGAATTTGGCTTCTGGAGCATAGCCAATATGCCCTTTTTTCCACCACCTTGGTGATTTGAGAAAGCAATAAGAATTAGAAGTATTAGTAGAGAGAATAATGGTAATGGAATTCATAAATCCAGTTCAAGAGCATCTTCAGGATGTCGAAGATCGGATGCGAGCCAGTTTCAATGGCAATTCAGCCGGTCTCATTTTCCTCTTGGATCAATTGATCAGCCTAGGGGGTAAGCGTTTGAGGCCTACAGTAACTTTGCTCATGGGGAAAATGCTAGGAGCCGACATCGATCGGTTACTCGATTTGGCTGCCGCCATCGAGATGCTGCATACCGCCACGCTCATTCATGATGATTTGGTAGATAATGCCCCTCTTAGGCGAGGGGAAAAGACGATCAACGCTACTTTACCCCCCGCGGCCAGTGTGCTGGCTGGAGATCTTGTATTTGCCATCGCAGCAAACCTTGCGGCTGCAACGAAATCCGTCAGTGTGATGGAGATATTTGCAGAAACCCTGGCAACGATGGTCAATGGTGAGATTACAAACCTATTTGAAAATAATTCTCCATTTGATAGAGAGACTTATTTCGAATGGATCTACGGCAAAACTGCCTCGATGTTTGAGTTGGCCACTGGGGCAGCAGCGATTTTGAGCATGGTGAGAGAAGAAGAGATTTCAGCCGCGCGCCACTTCGGACGTCAGATTGGCATGGCCTTCCAAATTGTTGATGATGTGCTTGATTTTGCTGGCGAACAAGCACAAATTGGCAAACCCACTGGCAATGATTTACGCCAAGGAGCAATCACCTTGCCGACGATTGAATATTTCGAAATCCACCCCAATGATCCCAATCTTCAATTTGTGGTCAATCGTAATGGTCATGATGATGAAAAGCTCGAACAGCTCATCGCTGCAATCAACGCCAGTGAAGCAGTTGAGCAATCTATGCTCGAGGCTAAGAAATATATCCATCGCGGATTAGAATCATTAGAGATTTTCCCCGAAAGTGTAGAACGGCTGGCACTGGAAAACCTGGCCAAATATATATTGAATCGCAATAAGTAGTTGAATATCGAGACGCAGCCTCCATCATGGGAACAATTGAGCTGTGTCTTTACGATTTAATTGATATCTTCGTTCCAATCATATTCCCCCCAAGAGCAGAAAGTAGTTTATTTGGATGTTTCCCTGAGAAAATCAGCACCTCGAGATCAGCAATTTTCTCTACCAAATCCAACATCTGCATTACTTTGCTGGCCATTCCCCCTGTAACGTCTGTGGCGGCAGAGCCTCGCAAGTTCGCAGCGTATTGGCCCCAATTATTAGGTGTGATCTTTGGGATCAGTTGGGTGCAATGGGGATAATCAGCCCACACCCCTTCATCGATCCCGGCTAAAGAGATGCGTTGTGGTCTCAATGCTCTTGCCAAGTACATGAATAGATCCTCGGTGGATAAGATTGTGCCCCCAAGGATTTCATCGAAAACCACATCGCCATAAACTACGGGGAGCAAACCTGCGTTCAGGGCATGTCGTATCGGATCTATGTTCCAGTTGGTCACCTGACCCTCTGACGTTGTGACTGCTCCCGAGGGGGGAAACGCCACTACAGGTAATCCTACCTCTTGAAGCGCCTCCATCACAATGCGATTCAGGCTCGAGGCCTCATGCCAGACCTCGGCAAAGCCGCGCCAACCCTCGGCCGAGTCCACACCCTGCCGGGTGCTATATTTTTTGGCAGGCACATGCCCAAAGGAACCCGATCCATGTCCCAATACTAATCTCAGATTCTTATTCCTGACCAAGGCAGTTTCGATTTCAGTTGCCAGGCGTGTGATGACATCTCTCTGCGCAGTTTGGGGAGCATTCTTGTCGGTGATCAGGGAACCACCTAATTTGAGAAATTGGAGATTAGAATTTTGAAGTTGGATGTTGGACATTAGATGCATTGTAGTTGACGAAATTTGCGTGGTCAAGCAGGATCGGTGAAGGCTCTTTGGGAATTACCGTGAGAAACCTCACATTTTGGGGTATGGGGCAGCTTACTACGGCGATTCCTAGAGACCCTCGGTGAACGGAATCCATTTTGATGAAGTATATTGTAAAATACTCATCTCAAAGATAAAGCAGGTGTAACGCACTTTTTCCCGTAGAAATTCCGCGGAGACATCCTAGCAGAAGTGCGTCGCACTTAATAAATCAGGAGAGTTCAATGCCAACTTTACTGTATGTTTTCATCGCCATCGTAGCAGTTATTTTCCTTTGGTGGCTGATCAATCTGATTTGGGGGAAACCGTGGAGTATCAACCATTTCTTTACGCGCGTATTCTTAGATATCCTTTTTGGCAACCCTGAGATTCTGACCATGGTCGGCATGCTGGAGCGACTGGGAATCTACAGGCATAATGCGAAACTAAATGATGCCTCGGATGCTTATGAACTCAAGCAAATTGCCAGAATGAAACGCGTACTGAAGATTTTGGGCAGCTACAATCGTAACCGCTTGAGCAAATCGCAAAATCTCTCCACAGATATCTTGGATTGGTATGTAGATGACCAGCTGGGGATGGAAAATTTTCGTCACAATACTTACCCAGTCAATCAGATGTTTGGTGTCCAGTCTGAGCTGCCTAATTTGATGATGACCTTGCACCCTTTGAAGAACAAGCGTGGAGCACGCACGTATGTCAAACGACTGGGTAAATTTGGAGTCAAGATTGACCAGGTTTTGGAAGGGTTAGAGATTCGTGAGCAGAAAGAAAGCATCCCACCAAGCTTTACCATTCGTCATGTATTGGATGAAATGAAGGGCTTTATTGATCAACCAGCCAAAGAAAATCCACTCTATACCGTTTTCGAGAATAAGACAGACGAAGCGAAGATAAGACCAACTGAACGAGGTATTCTATTGAATGCCGTCGAAAAAGAGATTAATGAGACGGTTTATCCTGCTTATCAAAAATTGATCAATTATTTCTCCACTCTGGAACCCAAGGTGGTTGCAGACCATGGGGTTTGGGCTTTGCCTGATGGTGATGCGTACTATGCTCAATGTTTGCGAACCTCAACTTCTACTGACCTTACCCCAGAGCAAGTGCATGGAATTGGGATAAAAGAAGTTGCCCGTCTCGAAGGGGAAATGTCAGCCATATTGGAGAGATTGGGGCATGATGGTGCCAATCCAACCAAACAATTGGCTGCATTGGGGGAAGAAGAGCGCTTCTTGTACCCCAACACCGACCAGGGTCGCGAAGAGTGCCTGGCTGAATACCGACGCATTCTTGATGAGATGGACAAATTGATTGATGATGTGTTCGAAATCCGGCCCAAAGCTGAGCTCGAAGTGCAGCGTGTGCCTGAATTTCGCGAAAAAACTATGGCGGGTGCCTACTACCAACCATCAGATTTAGGCGGTTCCCGCCCCGGTGTTTTCTATGCCAATTTACGGGATATGAAAGAGACCCAGAAGTTTGGTATGAAGACCCTGGCCTATCACGAGGGTATCCCAGGGCATCACTTTCAAGTCGCAATTGCGATGAACTTGAAAGGCGTACCCTATTTCCGGCGTATGATTCCATTCTTTGCCTACATTGAAGGTTGGGCGATGTATGCTGAGAATTTGGCACGCGAATTGGGGGCTTATGCGGATGATCCCTATGGCGAGTTGGGGTTCCTGGATTCGATACTCTTCCGGGCAGTGCGCCTGGTTGTTGATACTGGAATCCATTATAAGCGCTGGACGCGCGAACAGGCTATTGAGTATATGGGACAGCACACCGGTCAGGCGAATGAGAGTGTAGTGAGTGAAATCGAGCGATATTTCGTCATGCCCGGCCAGGCTTGCTCTTACAAAATCGGTGAGATCAAAATGCTTGAGCTGCGTGAGAAAGCCAAAGCGGAGATGGGTGATCGATTCGACCTCCGCCAGTTCCATAGTGTAGTATTGAAGAACGGCGGCATGCCGCTGACGATTTTGGAGAAAGTTATTGACGAGTATATCGAGACAGGGGAAGTGCCTTAGCAATAATATCACCGCAGAGACGCGGAGAGCGCAGAGCGAATTAATCTGATGGAGAAATCAGCTCAATCAGATATTGACTGTCTTTGTTAATCCTTCTCTATTCAATATGAACTCCGCGGACTCTGCGTCTCCGCGGTGGGATTTGATATTATTCGCGATCAGTAGTATCTTGCTATTGGGGGTTTGACTCTAACCACTTACCCACAACCTTGCCCATGCCAACGCTTTGTTGTTTGAAACCCAGGTACTCATAGAATTCCACAGCGTCATCAGTAAACAGATAAACATGCTGGCCAGTCAATTGTTTGATGAGTTTTTGCATCATCCGGCTGGCGATGCCTTGGCTGCGGTAGGGTGAATATGTCCACACATCGAGGATATAGGCGTTGCAAATACCATCAGAAAGTGCTCTGGCTTTACCGATGATTTCCCCCCTATCATAGGCAATGCAGGTGGCAAAACTGTTCTCGAAGCTGGCCTTCAATTGTTCGGGCGTGCGGCCGTTGTCGAAGTGATCCTCGCTAACTTTCTCTTTGATTTCGTCCCAATCGACATTTTCAAGATCCAGTTTGATTGTGATGGCCATCTTAGGTTTCTCTTCCGTAGATATGACGTATATCGGGAAGTTCAGTGAAGTAAAAATGCACCCAGATATATATGTGACTGAACATTGCGGAAAGCAAAGCAGCTTTGGAAAGTAAGAGCAACCCAGGGATCCACAAACCCAAAAATCCAAATTTATACATGGCGTTTGGTGTCCAACGGAAGATACCCTGGCGAACAAAGGGCTTTTCCTTGCTCTCTTCTGGTTCAAAATGGTCAATGCCCAGCGCGCGCTCAAATCCGAAGAATTTGTGAATCGAATATCCTAGGTAGATTACCGGTGGTGTGCAAATGATTGCCAAAACCATTCCGATCCAAGGGGAAAATGGCACCGTATACCGGTTAGCTATCGCCAATCCGATGACCGAAATCGGGCGCGCCGCAAAGATAATAAAGAACGTGATCCCCCAGACCAGGAAAGCTCTCTCCCCAAATATTCCCTTCATCAAGTTGTAGTGAAGCTGCCCGCGCCAGGCAAATAAGGCATAAACTTGGTGGATGATCGGTACGGCAATTGAGATCCATAACCAGTTCAGGCTAGAAAGCCCAAGAAATTGACCTGTTTGGAAGCCTTGGGTACGAGAAATGATATACACACCTGTTAATAGAACTAACAGAGCGATAAGATGTTGAAATTGCTTTTCAAAGATTTTCATTTTGTGTTTGTTGAATGGATCGGGCGATAAACCATTGAGCAGCAAAATAAAAGCTCAAGTTTAGGCCACGTCCAGCGAGAAAGGGAACTCGAAACTTGTTGACTGCTAGGATCGAATCGGATAGGATAAAAAGTATCGCGCCAATCAGGGCAAACCAGGCCCAGGGTTCCTTGTGGTGCTCCCATTGATCCCAGGCTGTGTAAGCCATGGTTAGGATCACAATAATATAAAAGATCACTGGAATGGTCATTTCTCCCAGACCCGGAGCTAATACCAAATAGATAATAACCCCATAAGCAATCGATATCAAAGCAGGAAGCCAAGAAATGCGCCAGGGACGTTTGGCTTGAAAGGCGGCGATATACACCAAATGCGCAATCAAGAAGCTGATGAGACCAAAGACAAAAAGGTCGAAGGGCAGCATGAGTAAAACATCACCGCCTAACGAGAATAGCAGCCCAATAATGATGAGACTCTTATAGCGTTTGCGAATAGGGGGTTTTGCTAATGCGGCTAAAGTGATGATCAAGGTTGTAGTCAGAGGTTTGAAGATGTAGATTTGAATGGGCGGACCATTGTATTCGGCCCACATATGGATGAATGCTGAAAAGATGATCAAAATGGTTAGCACCAAAACATTCATGACTATCCTCCTACTATCTTTGACAAAATTAGCTCCCCACTTTTGAAATAATTGTGTTTATTGCACCTGCATCTAGCATAGCATGTGAAAGTTCATCGGCGTTCTCTGGATATGTTAGCGCGATCATATTGCCACCGCGCCCTCCACCAGAGAGTTTCGCTCCCAAAGCACCCGCATCGAGGGATGCCTGGACGAGCTGATCAAGGGTTGGTGAAGAAACTCCCATTTCTTGGAGCAGTTGGTGGTTTTCGGTCATTAATGGACCGAGCCGATTTGGGTGACCCTTCTCGATGGCCTCTCGGGCTGATCTGGTAATGCTGCCCACCGCCGCAAATAGCGCTTCAAATTTCTTGGGATTAGCTTGCCAACCAAGGCGTACATCGCCAACAGTCTCTTTGGTTGGGCTGGCGATGCCTGTATCTCCAATGATGATGGTGAAGGGCTTGGCGATGTTGAAGGTTTCGATGGTTTTACCTTTGATAAAGTAAACCGGTTTGGCGTAAGTTACGACCGTGTTATCGATCCCTGAGGGGGTGCCATGGTGGATCTTTTCGACCTCGAAAGCAATCTCGGATACTTGCTCATTTGTCATAGGTTGGCCCAAAAAGCCTGCCATAGCGCGGATCACGGCAACTGAGACGGCAGCACCCGAGCCCAGCCCCGATGCCACTGGTATGGTAGATGAAACTCTCAGGGTACAGGATGGGATCTGAGCAATCCCTAGGGAATTAGTTACCCCTTCAATCACGGCAGCCAGCGGATGAGCCAAATCAAGTTCATCCAGCCTGGATTCAAGTCCAATGTTTGGGGCTTGGATCCTCACAACCCCAGGGTCTTCCTTGATTTCAGGAGTCACACTAGCCGTTGCGCGAACTTGGTGAACGGGGACCGCGATAGCAGGCTGTCCATAGACGACAGCGTGTTCGCCAAATAAAATGATTTTTCCGGGGGCGTGGGCAGAATAACTGGGCATGAGAGCCGAGCGTTCTATGAGATGTAAAAAATGAGCAAAACGGTGAATCCGTAAAGTGCGATAGTGAGTTGTAAAGGACGGTCAGAGAGGATTAAATCTTCGGGCGCGCCGCCTGTGTTCTTGACTTGAATTAAATATTGATAGCGGAAGATGCTGTAAATAATAAAGGGGATCGTCAGCATCATGGCGTGATCACCGGGCAAATTTGGGGCAGAAAAAGTATATAGGCTGTATGTGATGATGGTTATGCCCGAAGCCAGGGTGGTAAGTTGGTCGAGGAATTGGAGTGTGTAACCGTCTAAGACGCGCCGATGAGCATTTTCACCGTCGGCAAGCAGACCTAGTTCAGCTCTGCGTTTTCCCGCTCCTATTAGCAATGCCAGGAACGTGGTGAAGATATACAACCAGGGGGAGAAGCGTTCCACATCAATTAGCGCGACTCCTGCCGCCACACGGATCACATAGAAGGATGCCAGGATAATAATGTCGATCAGGACGATATGCTTTAGCCATTTGGAATAGGATAAATTGAGCAGCAGGTATAACAATCCAATCGCGGCAAAGCTGGGAGAGAGCAGGTAGGCTGCGGGTAAGGCAATGACCAAAATAACAATTGCAGTAGCCCAAGCAGCGGGAATTGAGAGATCACCTGCAGCGATAGGGCGGAAGCGCTTCTTGGGGTGTTTGCGGTCAGCTTCAACATCGGCGATATCGTTAATCAGATAGATTACGCTTGCTAACAGGCTAAATATGATGAAGCCAGCAATAATATGTAAGAAGGCTGGGATATTAGTCAGTTTGCGGTCAAATACCAGACCCACAAAAAGGAAAACATTCTTGGCCCACTGTTTGGGTCGCAGCGCTTTGATAAGTACTTTAAACATGGGTGAAATGATATTAGGGATTGATGGATTAGTCAACTAAAGTTTGAGCATGGGAACAAGGTTGGACTGGGAGTGAGATTTGTAATTCTGCTCCTTCACGCTTGCTGCCTGGAACCCGTGTTAAAATTATTCTATGCCTAAAAAGATGCGAGTGGATTTGCTGCTGGTGGAACGCGGTCTCGCTGAGAGTCGTTCCCTGGCACAACGTCTTGTGATGGCTGGGCAGGTGCGCGCGGATGGACAGGTGGTATCAAAACCAGCGGTGAAGGTTACGCCTGATGTGCAGTTGACGGTTGATCAAGGACCGAGGTTTGTCTCGCGCGGCGGGGAAAAAATGTTGGCCGCTCTTGATGGCTTTGATTTGGAAGTAGATGGGCGTGTCTGTGTGGATGTGGGGGCTTCTACGGGCGGGTTCACGGATTGTTTGCTGCAGCATGGAGCAGCGCGAGTCTATGCCATCGATGTTGGTAAGGGTATTCTGCATTGGAAACTGCGCAATGATCCTCGCGTGGTTGTTATGGAAGAGACCAACGCAAGGTTTCTTGATGAATTGCCTGAACCGGTTAGCTTTGTGACGATTGACGCATCGTTTATATCCTTGAAAATTTTGCTACCAGTAGTAAAAGACTGGCTTCAAACAATTGGTGAAGTGATAGCACTGATAAAACCCCAATTCGAAGCCGGTCGACGTGAAGCGGCACGTGGGAAAGGGGTCATCCGCGACCCCGAGGTTCATCGTCAAGTCTTACTGGACGTGCTTGCTTTTGCACACAAAGAAGGGTATATCGTCAAGGGGTTGAAACGCTCCCCAGTTTTAGGTCCCAAAGGCAACGTAGAATTTCTGGCTTGGTTGGGTCTTGATGAGATTGAAACCCCCTCAGAAACTTGGCGTGAGTGGGTCGATGAAGTTGTATCATCGTAAACGTATCCCGCACGGGAATGAATTCCCGGTGCTGCCCAACAACGCCTGATGAATCAGGCTAAAAAAATTAAAGCCCCATTCATGGGACGCTGTTCCTTAGCCTGGTGATTCATCGCCGGGCGACCTCGGATATTTATTTGCCATGATCAAAAATGACACCATGTTCTATCGGTTCTCGGCGTATGGCTTCTTGAAGAACCTGCGCTTCTTTGAGCCATTCATCATCTTGATCTTCCGCGCCAACGGTTTGAGCTTTTTTCAAATCGGTTTGCTTTATTCTGTCCGAGATCTTACTAACAATTTAATGGAAATCCCTACCGGAATATTTGCGGATGCCTTCGGCCGACGAAGAGCTATGGTACTGGCCTTTTCTGCGTATCTGGTGTCGTTTTCAGTTTTCTATTTATTTGATGATTTCTATATCTATGCCCTGGCGATGGTGTTCTTTGGGTTGGGAGAGGCCTTCCGTTCTGGTACGCATAAGGCATTGATATTGGAATATCTCAACCGACAAGACATGCTCGACCTGAAGGTTTCCTATTATGGCCGCACGCGAGGCGCTTCGCAGCTTGGTTCTGCTTTTAATTCACTAATCGCTGCTGGATTACTTTTCTTCACGGGGGATTACCGCACAATGTTTCTGGCTGCTACAGTTCCTTACCTTATTGATCTTGTCAATTTGGCGACTTATCCTAAGTTCCTTGATGGAGAACTCGTGGTGTTGGAGAAAGGTGCTTTTTGGGCGCAGGCTAGAAATACGCTCGGGGATTTTGTAAGCATTTTCCGCGATATGTATGCCATGCGAGGCATCCTCAACAGTGCAAGTTTTACTGCCTTATTTAAGATCACCAAAGATTATTTGCAACCTATTTTAGAGACATTTGCCCTAACCTTGCCGTTATTCTTATTTATGGACGATGTGGAACGAAGCGGGATGGTGATAGGTGTGGTTTATTTCTTTATCTATTTATTGACCAGTATTGCCTCTCGAAATTCGGATATCGCCAGCAGCCGCTTTCGCAGCCTGGCAAAGGCCATCAATGCCACATTTCTTATTGGGGTTGGATTTCTCTTCATTGCCGGGATGACAACGTGGCGTAATATGGTGATTATTTCAATTTTGGTTTTTATTGGATTTTACGTCCTTCAAAATCTCCGCAAACCGATGAACGTTGCTTATATCAGCGACCAGATTTCACAACGCGTGATGGCATCGGGCCTATCTGTTGAAGCTCAATTTACGACTATTTTAGTAGCCATTTTTACCCCCATCCTTGGGGCTCTGGCAGATGCCTTCGGAGTTGGACTGGCATTGACAATTTTGGGGGCGGGCACATTGCTGCTTTATTCCTTTGTCCGAGTTCAAGAACAATCGCTGAGTTAGCGAGTCTCTCCTCCCTCCGCCCTCTTATAAAATCGAGTATACTACGCCCCGCTTATGGGTTTAAGAAATATTCGCAACTTTAGCATCATCGCGCATATCGATCACGGAAAATCGACCCTGGCTGATCGATTGCTGCAGGTGACAGATACCATCTCCGAGCGCGAAATGACCGCGCAGGTTTTGGATTCTATGGATTTAGAGCGCGAAAAAGGGGTTACCATCAAAGCTTCAGCTGTGCGCATGAATTATAAGACTGAAGATGGCGAAACCTATGAACTGAATCTAATTGATACTCCCGGGCATGTGGATTTTGGATACGAAGTCAGCCGTGCAATGTATGCTTGCGAGGGTGCTTTATTGATCGTCGATGCTGCCCAAGGGATCGAAGCGCAAACTTTGGCCAACCTATATATGGCTTTAGAAGCGGATTTAGAAATCATTCCAGTGATTAATAAAATTGATCTGCCCGCGGCGCGCCCTGATGAAATTTCCCAGGAGATCAGCAATCTTTTGGGGACGCCAGAAGAAGAAATCCTTAGGATTTCTGCCAAATCAGGGAGCAATATTCAGGATGTGTTGGCTGCCATAATTGAACGGGTACCACCCCCCAAGGGTGATTCCGAGGCTCCCCTTCGGGCGTTGATCTTCGATTCTCATTATGATCCATATAAAGGGGTTGTGGCATATGTACGCGTCTTTGATGGCCAAGTCGATCCAAACGATACATTCCAATTGATGGCCTCTGACACTTCGCTTTCTCCAGTAGAAATTGGTATCTTTTCTCCACGAATGCAGGTGACTAAGAAACTCTCCACCGGAGAAGTTGGCTATATTGCCACCGGATTGAAGAGCGTCAACGAGTGCCGTGTCGGGGATACTTTTACGCTGTCAGCCAACCCTGCTGATGAGCCATTGCCAGGATATCAGATGGCCAAACCTATGGTCTTCGCCGGAGTCTACCCTGTGGAAGGTGAAGATTATGAGGATCTTAGGGATGCCTTAGCAAAACTGCAACTTAATGATGCCGCTTTGGTGTATGAGCCCGAAACTTCGCAGGCTTTGAATTTCGGCTTTCGCTGTGGTTTTCTGGGATTGTTCCATATGGAGATTATTCAGGAACGCCTCGAGCGGGAATACGATTTAGATATTATCGTTACAGCCCCATCGGTGGAATATCAGGTTGTCCTGAATGATGGCAATATGATTTGTATTGATTCGCCTGCAGAGTTGCCCGAGGCAGGAGATATCGACGAAGTGCGTGAGCCTTGGATGAAAATCCAGATATTTACACCAACGGAATATTACGGCGTGGTGATGGAGTTGGTCACGCAGCGGCGCGGTATTTATATTGATCAGGAGTATCCTACTCCTAACCGGGTGCAGCTTAACTTTGAGATCCCTCTCTCGGAATTGATCGTCGATTTCTTCGATTATCTGAAATCAGGTACGAGAGGCTATGCTTCCCTCGATTATCAATATGCAGATTATCGGCCTGATGACCTGGTAAAGTTGGATGTTTTGATCAATAAAGAGTCTGTGGATGCCTTAGCAGCAATTGTTCATCGCGATGATGCTTATCGTAAAGGCCAAGCCTTGGTTTCTAAGCTCAAGGATTTGATTCCGCGCCAGTTGTTCGCGGTTCCAATCCAGGCCTCAGCCGGGGGGCGTGTGATCTCGCGGGCCAATGTCAAGGCGTTGCGCAAAGATGTGCTGGCCAAATGCTATGGTGGTGATGTATCCCGGAAGCGAAAATTGCTTGAAAAACAGAAGAAAGGCAAGAAGCGCATGAAAAGTGTGGGCAATGTGGATATTCCTCAGGAAGCCTTCTTGGCAGTTTTGAGATTACGCGATGAGTGAGCAAATCCCAGAGAAGAAACCGCAATCGACATTTCGTCAGATGGTACCGGGAATTGTCATCAGTTTGCTGATGCTATTCTTGTTGTTCCGTTTTTTCGATTGGGAGGATGTGGCAGTTGCATTACGTCAGGCAGAGTGGATTTACATTTTAATTGCGATTCCAATATATTTGATTTCTTATGTTCTGCGTGCTTTTGCCTGGTGGATTATATTAAAGGAAGCCGCACCCTTTTGGCGAGTGTTTTTAGCAATGCACATTGGGTACTTGTTGAACAATGTTTTACCGTTCCGATTGGGCGAGTTAGGACGCGTCTATATCTTGGGAAAAGAAGGACCTGGGTTTTGGCGCGTTTTCCCCTCGATTTTGATTGAGCGTGCATTTGATATGATCATTGCTGTTGGCTTGGTTTTGGGTGCATTGCCCTTTGTGTTGATTTCATCGAACACGCAACAAGTTGCTCTAATGGTTGGTGGGATCGTGATATTAGGGTTGATTGCATTGTATCTGTTGGCGCGCAATAGAAAATGGGCCTTGGCACAATTTAGGAAGTTGGGAGCTCGCTGGCCCTTGGTGTTGCGATTGGGTGAAAGTCGCTTAGATGCGTTTCTGGAAGGGCTCGAAGTGTTAACTTCAATAGGGAGATTTTCCAAGGTTCTTCTCTCCATGGTTTTGAGTTGGACATTGGCAATCACAATTCAATACCTGATTTTGCTGGCATTTTACCCAGATGGGCGCATCCTGCATGCGATCACAACGCAAGGAATTTCTGCTTTAGGTGTAGCTGTGCCTTCATCTCCAGGTTATATCGGGGTATTTGAAGCTGTGGTTGTGGGAGCTTTGGCCTTATTTGAGATTTCTTTCTCCACTGCCTTTGCCTATGCATTGACACTTCATCTAATATATTTTTTGATGACAGGGATTTTGGGTGCGTATGGTTTAGCCAAAAGCCGCAGCAGCTTAGGGGAAATTTTTCAAAATGTGAGGCGCATCAACATCCAACGTTGATGGTTTAGGAGATCCTTGATGTCAAAACACTACATGGTTACTGGTGGCGCTGGATTCATCGGGGCGAATTATGTTCACCGATTACTTGGTCGTGGTGAGCAGATCACAATTTATGACAATCTATCTCGAGCTGGTGCACCACTCAACGTCGAGTGGCTGCAGAATTCTCATGGTGCAGATTCTTTCGAGCTGACTGTGGGAGATGTTCGTGATGCAGGAAAACTGGCTCAAGCAGCCAAAGATGTGGACGTCATCGTTCACCTGGCGGGACAAGTTACTGTGACAACTTCAGTAGAAGTTCCTCGCGATGATTTTGAAGATAACGCTTTGGGTACATTTAATGTTCTTGAAGCAGCCCGTCTTTCAGGACGAAATCCAATTGTGATATATGCTTCTACCAATAAAGTTTATGGCGGGATGGAAGCAGTTGGAATTGCGGAAAGCAACACTTGTTACAAATATACAGATTTTCCATTTGGAATATCTGAAACACAACTACTCGATTTTCACTCACCTTATGGTTGTTCCAAAGGCGCGGGGGATCAATATGTGCGCGATTACCACCGTATTTATGACCTCCCTACCGTGGTTTTCCGTCAGAGCTGCATTTATGGCCCGCGCCAGTTTGGTATTGAAGATCAGGGTTGGATTGCCTGGTTTATGATTGCAGCAATATTGGGCAAGCCGATCACCATTTATGGTGATGGCAAACAGGTGCGCGATGTGCTCTATGTGGAAGACCTGCTGAATGCATACGATATTGCAATAAACGATATCTCGACAGCCTCAGGGAAGGTTTATAACATTGGTGGAGGTCCAACCAATACACTATCAATTTGGCGTGAATTTGGACCATTACTAGAAAATATGTTGGGTCAGAAAATTGATGTTGATCAAAGCGATTGGCGCCCTGGTGACCAACATGTTTATGTTTCAGATATTCGCAAAGCTGAACGGGAACTTGGCTGGCAGCCTGAAGTCGGAGTCAGAGATGGCGTCCAGCGTTTGTTTGAATGGGTCAAAGCTAACAAACATCTCTTTACTTCGTCTAACTCTTAATTTGCGACCGGCAACTTGCTACTTGCAACTTGTCGCTTGCGACTTGTAACTTTCCACATGCGCATTCTCACTGTTCTAACATATTACCGCCCACACACCAGCGGACTGACCATCTACGTTGAGCGCCTTGCAAAAACATTGGCTAAGCGCGGCCACCAAGTTACCGTGCTAACCTCCCAATATGAGAAAGATCTGCCGCGCGAGGAGATTGTTGATGGTGTGAGAATTATTCGTGCTCCAGTTTTGTTCCGGGTGAGTAAAGGTGTCATCATGCCGACCTTTGGTTACCTGGCCTGGAAGTTAGCCCTGGAAAACGATGTCATCCATTTACATTTGCCGCAGTTCGATGCCGCGGGGGTTGCTCTGAGGGGACGATTGTTACAGAAGCCGACGGTGATCACTTACCATTGTGATCTCCACCTGCCCGAAGGGGTCTTCAATCGATTTGTTAATCAGGTCGTCCATGTGATGAACCATTTGGCTGGGATGTTTACGCACAGAATTGGAGCATATACACAAGATTTTGCATCTCATTCTCCTTACTTGAGTCGCTTTGCGAAAAAAGTGCGCATAATTCTTCCTCCAGTTGAGCTTCCCGAGGCCAGTCAATCTGGGATAGATGCGTTTCGTCAGGAACATAATCCTGACGGATACCATCCAGTGATTGGCATGGCAACACGCTTTGCTTCTGAGAAAGGGGTTGAGATTTTACTAAGCGCGCTGCCAAAGATATTGGAACGCCATCCCAAAACCATGGTTCTTTATGCAGGACAATATGAAGATGTAATGGGCGAGGAAGCTTATCTAAAACGCTTGCTGCCAATAATTAAAAAGTATCAGGCAAAAGGACAGTGGAAATTTCTTGGAAATTTGAGTCTGGATCAAATGTCAGCTTTCTATTCTAATTTAGATGTCTTGGTAGTGCCCAGTCTGAATTCTACTGAAACTTTTGGTTTAGTTCAAATCGAGGCCATGATGAATGGTGTGCCTTGTGTGGCCTCAGATTTGCCAGGCGTTCGTCAGCCTCCACGAATGACTGGAATGGGTGAAGTTGTCCCCATTGGTGATGCGGATGCCCTTACTGATGCATTATTGCGGATTTTCGCCAATCCCGAAGAATATCGGGGTGATATTAATGTGATCAACGAAACCTTTGATCCACAAACAAATGCGGAAGCCTACGAAAAGCTATACCAAGAATTATTGGAAACACTGCGGTGAGTACTCTCCAACATCAATCTTCTAACTTCCAACCCCCAACATCCAAAGATTACCTCTGGCTTCACCTGCGAGACTTGCCCTATTTCCGCGCTTTGCTGCGAGCTGTGGAGGCACGTTTTTACGAGAATATTGATCTACCCTCTCCCACATTGGATTTGGGTTGTGGCGATGGACATTTTGCCAGTGTTGCCTTTGAGCGGCAGCTTGAAGTTGGGGTTGATCCCTGGTGGGGGCCGTTGCGTGATGCTGAAACAAGAGATACGTATCAAAGCCTAGCACAATCTGATGGTGCGATGATGCCTTTTGCTGATGGTCATTTTGCCAGTGCAGTCAGCAATTCGGTTCTGGAGCACATCCCACATCTTGACGACGTTGTGGTTGAAACAGCCAGGGTTCTCAAAACAGGAGCACCTTTTATCTTCTGTGTGCCTAACGATAATTTTTTACCAAATCTTTCAATTGGCCGCTTATTCGATCGAGTTGGTTTCGACCGTGCGGGTGATGCTTACCGCTCCTTCTTTAATCGCATCTCTCGGCATCATCACTGTGATCCCCCAGGGGTTTGGGAATCCCGCCTCGATAGAGCCGGTTTCAAAATCGATCGTTGGTGGCACTATTTCTCCCCAGCAGCATTACATACACTGGAGTGGGGTCATTATTTTGGTCTGCCATCCTGGGTGGGCCAAATCCTTTTTGGGAAATGGATCCTCTCGCCCACAAGATGGAATTTGGCGCTCACCCGGCGTTTAGTTCAGCGATATTATGATGAGCCACTCGCCACCGAAAATGGGGCCTATACATTCTACATGGCGAGAAAAAAGTAGCAAAGGAGTCAAAGGTGCCAAATGTGTCAGAAGTAAACATCTGATACCTTTGACACCTTTGCCCCTTTGACACCTTTGGAACATCTTATCCCCGTTTGCCCCCTCTCTTAAGATCGAGTATCATTATTCCTTGGTATGAAAGAACCATCTGTCCTTGATTACGTTAAATCGAAGTTATTTTTCTGGCGAGGCGAGATTGTCGAAATTCCTTCGCAGGATGCGCAGACCCGCGATGATGAACTCTTGGAATTCGTACAAGAGCTACCTCTCGATGAAGAAAATCTGCGTTCTCAGCCGCATTCAATATACAAAGTTGAAAGAAACCCCTTGGATATTATTCGCTGGGTTGGCTGGTGGGCTTTGCTTCCGTTTGGATTGGCTTTGTTCGCCCAACGTTCGCTTGAACCCCCCGATCGTAGCCTGAATGCTGGGCTTGTTTTCTACGTACTTACGGTTGGTGTGCTCGTTTGGGCCCAGTGGCGCGGGTATGTAAAATTACCCAAAGCAAATAGCTCGCAATATCAATCCGATCAAATGACAGTGCGATCAATCCCAATGTGGGGGAGCATTGTTTTTGGTTTGTTGGCCTTCCTGGCTTTTGGGGGTAATCGTTTCACCCAAGTGAATCTAATATTATGGCTGGTCTCGTTAGCTTTGTTCTTTTACGCGTTTTGGCAAGTTGATCAAGATGCAATTCCCTGGCGCACAAAAATGCGCATAGCCATTGACGAATTCAAAAGCAACGGTATTCGCTTTTCTCCATGGACATTACTCGTCCTTGGCGTGTTTGCAATCTCTGCTTTCTTTCGCTTATATCAATTGGATAGCGTTCCACCAGAAATGTTTAGCGATCATGCTGAGAAGCTGCTCGATGTTGGCGGCGTTCTCGATGGTCAATACAGCATATTCTTTGTCCGCAATACGGGGCGAGAAGCTTTCCAAATGTACCTCACAGCCGCGATGGCCAAATTGTTCGGTACCGGTCTCTCCTATCTTAGTTTGAAACTCGGCACCGCTTTGGCAGGATTGTTTACAATACCGTTCATCTATTTGCTGGGGAAAGAAATCGCTAACCGCCGAGTGGGGTTGTTGGCGATGGCCTTTGCCGGAATTGCCTATTGGCCCAATGTGATCTCACGTGTTGCCCTACGATTTACCCTCTATCCCTTCTTTGCTGCGCCGACAATATATTTTCTTGTACGTGCTTTACGCACGGGCAAACGCAATGATTACCTTTTGGCTGGTCTTTTCTTGGGTCTGGGTTTGCATGGTTACAGTCCCTTCCGTTTTGTGCCATTCGTGGTTTTGGCAGCCATAAGCCTGTATTTGGTACATCAGCGTTCCAACGAAGGAAGACAGCAAACATTGTGGGGATTGATCGTTTTGATTTTTGTTTCCCTGTTGGTGTTTTTGCCCTTGTTGCGATTTGCCCTGGCCAATATGGATGCGTTTTCATACCGTATGCTGACTCGCATGACTGAAGTTGAGTCAACTTTCTCTTCCCCAGCTTGGCAGATCTTCATCAAGAATCTTTGGGATGCAATGGTGATGTTCTTTTGGGACGACGGTGAAATTTGGGTCCATTCAGTGACTCATCGCCCCGCTTTGGGCATTGTCTCGGCGGTCTTATTCTTCATTGGCAGTGTTCTGCTGATTATGCGTTACTTGCGGCGTCGTAACTGGCTGGATGCCTTCTTGCTGGTCTCAATCCCCCTGTTGATGATGCCATCGATCCTTTCGCTGGCATTTCCTGCGGAAAACCCTTCACTCAATCGCACTGGGGGGGCGCTGATCCCGGTTTTCGTTATTGTTGGATTAGGTCTTGATGGATTGCTGACCACCCTCAAAGGGAGTCTGAACAACCATGTTTGGGGCAAACGACTTGCTTGGGGTGTTGTCACCCTCCTTTTGGCGTGGTCCTGCGCCCAAAACTATGATCTTGTCTTCAGACAATATACAAACTATTTTGCCCTGGCTTCATGGAACACGTCCGAATTGGGCGCGGTCATCCGCCAATTTGCTGATTCTACAGGAGATGAGGATAGTGCCTGGGTGGTAGCTTATCCCCATTGGGTGGATACACGCCTGGTGGGAATCCGCGCAGGATTTCCAGAGCGTGATTACGCTATATGGCCGGATGAAATCTCCCAAACATTGGATGATCCACGCGTGAAGATGTTCCTATTCAAGCCCGAAGATACTACTGCGATGGAAAAATTGCGCGATCTGTACCCTTCGGGATCGATGCAATTGTATGACTCTGCAGTTGAAAGTAAAGATTTTTATATCTACTTTGTACCGCCTATTGACCGCTAGACAGCGCATATGCTTATGAACAACGAACTCAACATCAAGAAGGATACGCGTTCACCCTGGTTGTATATTGGTTTATTGGTGCTGATCTTAACAGTTGGCGCCTACTTACGCCTGGTGGGGCTGGACTGGGATGAAGAACAGCATTTGCACCCTGATGAGCGTTTCCTCACCATGGTTGAATCCAGTGTCACGCCGGTGAATAGCCTGGGAGATTTTTTCAATACCGCTGAGTCGAGTTTGAACCCGCATAACCGCGGCCATGGTTTCTTTGTCTACGGTACACTGCCAATTTTTATCGTCCGTTACGTTGCTGAGTGGATGGGAAATACGGGTTATGGCCAAGTTTATATTGTCGGGCGAGCTCTTTCTGCATTGATCGATCTCGCAGTCGTCTGGCTAGTATTTCTGACAGCCAGCCGCTTATACGACCGCCGAGTAGGAATTCTGGGGGCTGCTTTCTATGCCTTGGCTGTCTTGCCAATTCAACAATCCCACTTTTTCACTGTCGATACCTTCATTAACTTCTTTACTTTCCTGGCAGTCTATTTTGCTGTGGAAGTAGCTGTGAGCGGGCAGCAGTTAGATGTAAGCGAAAATCCTCCAACTTCTAATTTCCAACGTCCAAGGTTCTGGACTCACCCAATCTTCTGGCCTTGTGTCCTCTTTGGCCTGGCTCTTGGCATGGCTGTAGCATCAAAGATCAACGCCGCGCCAGTGGCTGTCGTTTTGCCCGGCGCTGTGGTTTTATACTTCTTGCGTCTCTCACCAGCTGACCGCGAACAAGAAATTACGCGCCTGATCGCTTATGTCATTTTAGCTGGATTCGTCAGCATCCTGACCTTCCGTATTATGCAGCCCTATGCCTTCTCTGGGCCGGGATTCTTTGGGTTGAAGCCCAATTCGCTGTGGCTTGAAAATATCAACTCATTGCGTGCCCAGGCTGGCGGCGATGTCGATTTTCCCCCTGCGTTACAGTGGGCTCGACGTCCAGTTTGGTTTTCTTGGCAAAACTTGACTGTGTGGGGATTGGGGTTGCCTTTGGGAATCATGGCCTGGTTTGGTTTTCTGTGGATGGGCTGGCGCAGCATCAAAGGGGAGTGGCAGACACACATCCTGCTTTGGGGCTGGACAGCGCTGTACTTCACCTGGCAATCCATCCAGTGGAACAGCACCATGCGCTACCAGTTGCCAATCTATCCGACCTTGGTGATCTTCGCCGCGTGGGGTGTGTTTGCGTTAGCACGGCCAAACGACCAACCGCATAAACGCTCAAACGTTCGACGTGTTCTTACTTTTGCTATAGGCGGATTCGTTTTGGCTACCACATTTTTGTGGGCGTTTTCCTTCACCAGAATTTATACCCAACCCCATCCGCGTGTGGAAGCCAGCCGCTGGATGTTCCAGAATTTCCCTGGGCCGATTACGTTGAATATTCAAAGTGAAGCTGAAGTATTCACCCAACCGATACCATTTTCCCAAAATTCGACCATCAGCGAAGACGCACCCTACCAAACTGCGTTCGTTGCCAACTATGATGGCAGTCTATCGGAAATCTATTTACCCCATGTTTTAGACACAACTACCACAGGCAGCTTGTTGTTGAGCGTAACATCGTCATTGGCAGACGAAGACCCCCAAGCCATAAAGATTCTCTCTGCCAATGATATTCCAACAACGCCTTTTGAATATGAAGGCTTTTCCATTGGCATCGATCAGGTTTTTGAACTTGACCCTGTGCAAACCTATTATTTGCGCTTTGAAACTCTCGGGGGATTAGCTGAAGTTGATCTCTGCGGCCCACTTCAAATCCAGATTCAAACGACCGATAATTTCTATAACCAGGTTGTGGGTAATTCGCTTGAATGTATCGTTCAATTTGAGCAGCCTTATACCCTGGCCTTCACCCCCGAAGTTGCTGGCTCGCTAATCAGCATCACGCCTACACAAATTCTGGCTCAGCAAACTGCTTTCGATGAAGAGCAAACTTTGACGCTAACTCTTTCTGATAAGCTAGACGGTGTCCCGGCAGCAACTGCCCAAGTGGCATCCAACTTCACATCCGAAACGGATTATCGCGGCGAAAATCTCACTTTGCCACTCAACCAACCGCTGGAGATGACCCAAGGGGACACCTATTATCTAAGACTCTCTCTGCAAGGTCGGGGTGAGCTTACGCTTTCGGGTGCATCACTGGCCAATGAAAGCACCTGGGATGATGGACTGCCTCTGCGTATGGATGGCTATGATCCTTACGGCGGCATCTATCAGGGTGGTTTGAACTTCGAGATGTATTGGGACGATAACGAAGAGAAATTGCAGCGCTTTACCAGTACCCTGGCCCAGGCTGACTTTTTGATGATCACTTCTAGCCGTCAATGGGGCACCACCACCCGCGTGCCCGAACGCTATCCGTTGACATCAGAGTATTACCGTCAACTGATGGGCTGCCCGCTTGAGCGCAGCATTGAGTGGTGTTACACCGTCGCTGAACCGGGAGATTTTGTTGGAAATTTGGGCTTTGAATTAATTCAGGTATTCCAATCCAAACCTTCGGTTGGTTCTTTTAACATCAATGATCAATTCTCCGAGGAAGCCTTCACAGTTTATGATCACCCTAAGGTGTTTGTATTCCAGAAATCAGAAGACTTCGATCCTGTCCAGGTAGAAGAAATCCTTGGGTCTGTTGATCTGACGAAAGTGGTTCGTGTCACTCCTCGAAAAGCGGATACCTTCCCTGGCAACCTGATGCTTCCGCCGGACAGGCTTGCTGAGCAACGTGCTGGGGGAACCTGGTCAGAGTTGTTCAATCCTGATGCACTGCATAATCGAATCCAACCTCTTGGGGTGGTAGTGTGGTATTTGAGCGTATTCCTGTTAGGCTTGATAAGCTACCCCTTAGTGCGCTTTGCCTTGCCTGGTCTTGAAGATCGGGGATACCCTTTAGCTCGTACTATAGGTTTAATTTTACTTTCTTATTTGGTATGGTTGGCTGGATCAGTTCGCATTCCCTTCAACCGTTTGACGATTGGGTTGGGGATCTTGCTAATTGCACTGCTGAGCGGATACCTGGCCTTGCGTCAAAAGGATGAACTTGGCGCTGAATGGCAAGAGCGCCGCAATTACTTCTTGTTAGTTGAAGGATTGTTCTTGCTATTCTTCCTTGTCTTCTTGCTCATTCGTTTGGGAAATCCAGATTTGTGGCATCCCTGGAAGGGAGGCGAGAAGCCCATGGATTTCTCTTACTTCAACGCTGTTTTGAAGAGCACTTCCTTCCCACCTTATGACCCCTGGTTTGCTGGCGGCTATATCAACTACTATTATTACGGCTTTGTGATCGTGGCTGTGTTGGTCAAATTCTTGGGCATTGTGCCCTCATTTGCTTATAACCTGATTTTGCCGACTCTGTTTGCCATGGTTGCGATGGGGGCTTTCTCCATCGTTTGGAATCTAATTCGATCACAGGTTGATTTCAAAAGCCGATGGATTGAAATTCTATCAAATCGTCGATTTCTGAGTGCCATGGGTGGCGCGCTGGCGATGTCGACCCTTGGCAACTTGGGGATTTTGCGGATGGTTGTTCAGGGATACCAACGTTTGGTCGTCTCAACGGAAGAAATCGCCTCGGCTGGAATTTTTAGTAAGTTTATTTGGCTGATCGAAGGGCTCTTCAAGGCCTTTTCTGGAGCTCCCCTCCCGTATCGTTTGGATGAGTGGTATTGGAATCCCAGCCGGGTGATTGGTGCTGAGCACGGCAACCCCATAACGGAATTTCCCTTTTTTACCTTCTTATACGCCGACCTGCATGCCCATATGATCGCACTGCCCATAGCGATGATTGTCATTGCCTGGACTTTATCGGTTGTTTTGGGGAAAGCATGGAAGCAGAACGGACAGCGATCTATGTTGCAGGTGGCACTGAGTCTCTTGATCGGAGGGTTAGCTATCGGTGCCATGTATCCGGTGAATCTTTCGGATATTTATACGTTTTTACCCCTCGGAGTTGTCGCCCTCAGTTATGCGATCTGGCGCTATTGGCAGGTGGATGTGCCGCTGGGACGCGATCGGGAGTTTTACACTAATCTTAAAAGACTAGGTATTCTGGTCGCTGGGATTGTGCTCATCGTCCTTCTTTCTAATGGAATGTATCAAACATATTCGCAGTGGTACAGCCAGGGATATAGTGAATTGAAAGTCTGGCTTGGTTCCCATACACCTACATCCGATTACCTGACTCATTGGGGGCTCTTCTTGTTTGTAGTCGTTTCGTGGATGTTTTATGAGACGGTCGAATGGATGGCGCAGACTCCCGTCTCTGCGCTGCGCAAGTTGGAACCACACCGGGGTTTGATTCTGGGTGGAATAATGGCCGTTGGATTCCTGATCTTTGCCCTTGGGATTAATCTGCCTGGAGATGCTGCCAGTGGGGATCAACTGCCAATTTTAAGGGGCGTGCACATTGTCTGGTTTGTGCTGCCTCTTGCTCTTTGGGCCGGAGTCTTGCTCCTGCGGCCTCATATTTCCGATGCCAAACGCTTTGTGCTTTTTTTGATCGGCACCTCACTGATCCTCACCCTGACCATCGAGGTTGTCTATGTGATCGGTGATATTGGACGCATGAACTCGGTGTTCAAGTTCTACATGCAAGCCTGGACATTCCTCTCAGTCAGCGCCGCGGCAGCCTTTGGTTGGATTCTCTCAGGACTGCCTTCTTGGAAACCTGGCCGGCGCTTAGTCTGGCAGATTTCGTTCATTTTCCTGGTTGCATCCGCGGCACTGTATCCCATACTGGCCAGCTTTGCTAAAATTGAAGATCGGATTGCCGAAGACGCGCCTCACACCCTCGATGGCATGACTTATATGCAGCATGCTACATACTATGATGAAGGTGCCACATTAGATCTATCTGAAGATTACAATGCTATCCGCTGGATGCAGGACAATGTCCTTGGCTCTCCAGTTATTGTTGAAGCCAATCAGGTTGAATACCATTGGGGCACGCGCTATACCATCTACACGGGTTTGCCGGGTGTCATTGGTTGGAACTGGCATATGCGCCAGCAGCGTACTATTGTGCCGCACGATTGGATTTACGAACGTGTCGATGGCGTGCACGAGTTTTACCGTACCGAAGATATTCAATGGGCACAGGAATTCCTGGAACGCTACGATGTCAGCTACATCGTCTTAGGCCAATTCGAACGTGCAAAATATCCTGGACCTGGATTAGAAAAGTTCCCCGCAAATGAAGGTATTCTTTGGACTGAAGTATTCCGGGATGGAGAGACCGCAATTTATGAAGTTAACAGTAATCAGTGATCTGTAACCAGTCAACTGACCACTAACCACTAACCACTAACCACTAACCACTGCTCATATGTTTGATTTCATTCTCTGGTACATCATAATTTCATCGCTAGGTTTGCTAACTTTCCCCCTAGCCTATACATTGCTTCCAGCTCTGGCAGACCGCGGCTATGCTTTCAGCCGCGCTTTGGGGTGGCTGCTGTGGGGCTATACCTTCTGGATGCTTGGGTCGTTGGGTGTTTTGCAGAACAACGTGGGTGGAGAACTTCTGGCGCTGGTGGCCTTGGTGGGGGTTGTTTTTTGGGCAGTACGCCGGGTTGGATGGAATGAATTCAAAGCCTGGTTCGGCGCACAGCGCGGCTTGGTGTTGACCATAGAATTACTTTTCTTCATCGCTTTCGCTGGCTGGGCAGTAGTACGAGCGGCCAATCCAGAGATCGTCGGTACGGAGAAACCGATGGAATTAGCTTTCATCAATTCCATCTTGCGTTCACCAACCATGCCCCCCAATGACCCCTGGTTATCTGGCTATGCCATCTCATACTATTACTTTGGATACGTGCTGGTGGCTATGCTGGCCAAACTCGCCGGAACCACTGGAGGTGTGGCTTTTAACCTGGGTGGTGCCCTGGTCTTTGCTCTCAGTGCGATCGGTTCCTATGGCTTACTCTACAATTTATTAGCCTTGCGAACAAATATACCTCTCTCAGATAGTCAAAAACATTCAACGTTTAACGTCCAACGTTTAACGTTCCCCGCTCTCCTCGCCCCCTTCTTCACCCTCATCGTCAGTAACCTGGGTGGATTACTGCATCTCTTGCGCCTGGGAGGTTTCTTCTGGCGCACAGACGAAAATGGCGTGCTGATCTCACCGATCTGGTCCTGGCTGGACATGGGTCGGTTCAGTGATCCCCCTCCAGCAGAATCTTTCCCTCATTGGTGGTGGTGGCAAGCCTCGCGCGTGATCCAGGATTTCGATTTTAATTGGGCAAACAAAGGCGACATCATCGATGAGTTTCCATTCTTCTCTTATTTGCTCGGAGATTTGCATCCCCATGTTTTGACCATGCCCTTCGCATTTCTGGCGATAGCCATGTCCTTAAATTTATTCCTCCATCGCTGGAATGAAGAACTTCCCTGGCCTCGTCTGCGAATCAGCCCAAGCTTTTTCCTAGTATGCGGGGTTGTATTTGGTGGCATGGCCTTCCTAAATACATGGGATGCACCATTCTACGTCGCTCTGTTTGCAGGAGCATATGCTCTGAAAGAGTGGGTAGCGGCCAGCCCTGAGCATAGTCGAAGGGTCAGCGGTCAGCGGTCAGCGGTCGTGTTGTTCAGAAATTTCTTTGTAACAGGTCTAACTTTTGGAATTGCCGGGATCGTTTTCTATCTCCCCTTTTATTTTGGTTTTGCTTCCCAGGCTGGCGGACCGTTACCCAATATCATTTATGTAACGCGTGGGATTTATTTGTGGCTCATGTTCGCGCCGCTTTTGGTGCCAATTTTTACCTTTGTAGTTCATCTATGGCGCAGGGGTAGGGATGTAGATTTGACTACGTTGAAACGCGGGCTGCAAGTCACCTTTGGCATCGTGTTGATTTTGTGGTTAGTTTCCTTGGCGATTGCGGGCATCATTTCTTTGATGCACCTCGTCGGGAACATTTTCTCTGAAGCTGCTGATGCATCAAGACTCTTCTTGGGATCAATGGCTGCACCGAGTTGGGGTGCGTTGCTCAGAGAAGGATTCATCCGTCGCTTGACCGTGCCAGGTACCCTGTTGACTCTCGTCGCACTGCTTACTCTAGTTATCGCAAATTTCTGGCCTCGAAATCAAGAAGAAGATCATGCTCCCCTGCTCCCCAATTCCCTTGCCCCCGCGCAACTTTTCGCCTTGCTGCTCACCCTCATCGCGAGTTTGCTCGTCCTTACTCCCGAATTCATCTACCTGCGCGATATGTTTGGCTATCGTATCAACACCATTTTTAAGTTCTATTTCCTGGCCTGGCTGATGTGGGGCATTGTCGCGGCATATGCCACCATTGTTTTGTGGGAAAGATTACGTTCACCGTGGAAGATGGTATTTCGTGTTGGGATGATCCTAATTCTTGGTTTAGCGCTCATATATCCTGTCTTGGGAATTTGGTCGAAGACAGACGGTTTCAATCCCCCGCAGTGGACATTGGACGGAACCGCGTATATGCAGCGTAACTCACCCGACGAAGCTGCCGCAATGGCCTGGCTGCGCCAAGCCCCTCTAGGTGTGGTGGCTGAGGCTGTGGGTGGCAGCTATACGACCTTTGGGCGTATGGCTTCTCACACTGGTCAGCCTACCGTTTTGGGTTGGGAGTTTCATGAAATCCAATGGCGAGGTGGAACAAAAGAGATGGGTTCTCGCAAGGCAGATATCGAGCGCTTGTATTGCACTCCCAGTTGGGGCGAGGCTCGCCAGATTCTGGAACAGTACCATATCCGTTATGTTGTTGTGGGAATCAAGGAGCGTGTCGAATATGCTGCGGACGACCAATCTTGTCCAACGGGTTTGAGTGAAACTAAGTTCATTCGTAATCTTCCGGCGGCCTTCGAACAAGGAGATTTGACAATATACGAAGTTCCCTGGCGGGAATAAGTGTGATGCGGTTTGTGGATTGAAATAAGATGAGCAATATTTACCGCATCACTTGAGCAGATTTCGGTTTGGGCTTGTGTTTTTTCAAGAATCTTTCCGAAATCTGCTTAACGATATAATATTTGATTTGCAGATGAGAAAAATAACCAACGAAGACATTCTCTATATCCTGGCATTTGTACTGGCCCTTGGGGTTCGTCTGATCAATCTGGGGAAAGTTCCCCTGTCTGAAACCGAGGCTGGCCTTGCCCTACAGGCCTTTGATCTGGCGCGAGGCGAATTGATCGCGCCCGCCCCTCAACCGGCTTACCTTTCTCTAACCAGTATGCTCTTCTCCATCTTTGGGAGCAGTGAGGTCTTGGCGCGTTTCTGGCCTGCTTTGGCGGGGAGTCTCTTGGTTTTGACTCCGTTTGCCTTTAGACGAGTTATTGGCAGAAAGGCTGCCCTGGTCCTGGCTTTTGGCTTGGCTCTTGATCCTGGCTTGGTTGCCCTTTCACGGCAGGCTGACGGCCGCATGTTGGCCATCGGATTTTCTGTACTAGCCCTGGCAATGTTTTGTGATCGTAGACCGGCTGCTGCTGGGACCTTCACTGGGTTAGCGCTGCTTTCTGGACCCTCGATTTGGCTTGGTTTGCTGGGGATGGGGATCACCTTTGGGGTGACGCGCTTATTGGATATCCCTTTGGGTGTAGGAGTGCTTGAAGACGATCAATCCACCGCGGACCCCGCGAAGGCATCCCTGGAATTCCAACAAACGTGGCTATTCTTCACAATTGGTACCCTCTTTCTCGTTGGAACCCGCTTTTTTACTTTCCCCTCAGGATTGGGAGCTTGGGCGAGTTCGATCTCCACATTTGTGCGCGGCTGGGCACAGCCATCAGGAATCCCAGCAGGTCGCTTGGTAGTTGCTGTCTTGGTATACCAACCCCTGGCGTTGATTTTCGCCATCGTCGCTGTCATTCGGGAATGGAACTATCGCAGAAACCTGGTCTGGAGTTTGGGTATTTGGGCTCTGGCCGCGTTGTTGTTATCCATGGTATTCAGCGGACGACAGGTTGGTGATGTTGCCTGGGTTTTGGTGCCTTTGTGGTCTTTAGGGGCGGTCGGACTAGCAGGTTATTTTGATGAAGAAGTCAAGAATCCAGTCAGTTTAGGGCAGGCGGCGGCGTTATTTGTGCTGTTTAGCCTGGTTTGGCTGACGTTGGCTGGGCTGCACCTGACTGTCGTTGAGGCAATAAGGTTGCGTTTATTGGTTGTTATGGGCATTTTCGTGCTGGTGATT
Source organism: uncultured Anaerolineales bacterium (assembly GCA_964419495.1). Lineage (GTDB taxonomy): Bacteria > Chloroflexota > Anaerolineae > Anaerolineales > UBA11858 > NIOZ-UU35. The sequence continues at coordinate 7,150 of CAYQQX010000024.1, read as the reverse complement.
TTGACCACTGCTTTTGTGGCATTAGGTTGGAATTGGACCATCGCTCGCAATGGAGCAGTCCTTGGGGTCAGCGCTGCCCTGGCAGTGTATGGGGTTTCCGCAATGCTGGGTGTTTCCCAGGTTCATGGGAACAGCGCCTCCGAATTGTGGAACGATGTTCCTCGAACGCATCAGGCGGAATTATTTGCCAGCACGCTGAGAGATCTTTCTCTCACACATACGGGTGATGCTAACTCGATAGAAGTCGTTTCCCTGGTTGATTCCGCTGCGCTACGCTGGATTGCGCGTGATTATCCTAATGTGGAGTTTATGGGTGCGGTTGATGTTGACAGCATCCCCCCAGTTGTGGTTGCCCCCATGGGAAGTGAGACTCAGCCCTGGTCTGCAGCTTATCGTGGACAGGATTTTTCCTGGTGGTTGACCCCAGGGTGGGGTGGAGTTTTGCCAGAAGCCGGGGTAGACTGGCTGGTGTTCCGCAAAGCCCCTGAGCAGTCAGAGCATATCTTGATGTGGGCTCGCTCCGATTTATTCCCCGACGATGTGATACAAGTCGAGGAACCTGTCGAAGAAGTCGAAGAAGTCGAAGAAATTATTGATATTGAAGAATAAATAGCTATCTGACAGTTTTAGTTTTGTACACGGACAGACGCGGAAAAACACGGATATTATGAAAAAAATAAGCAAAAATCCGTGAAGATCAGTGTGAATCCGTGTACAAAATCGCTCTTTTTTTCAATGTATCAGATAAGTAGAAGAATAATGATAATGGTTGACCGTAAAGGAATTAAACGATTTTGAGCAATTTACCTAACACGATTGCCATAGATGGCCCGGCTGCTTCGGGTAAATCGACCCTGGCAGAACGACTGGCCAATGAATTGAAGTATTTGTATTTCGATACCGGTGTGATGTACCGGGCAGTAACTTGGATTGCCTTGGAACGAGGCATTTCAATGTCAGATGAAAAGCGTATCTCAAAATTGTCTGAGAAAGTCGAAATCGATGTTCGACCAGCATCTCAGAAGGATGGCCGCTCTTGTGATGTATTTGCTGATGGTGCTGATGTCACATGGAAAATTCGCCGGCCCGAAGTTGATGCCAATGTTTCCGTTGTATCCGCCTATGCAGGCGTTCGAGAAGCGATGACTGCTCAGCAACGCCGCATTGGTCAACGCGGAGACGTGGTAATGGTGGGGCGCGATATCGGAACTGTAGTGCTGCCGGATGCCGACTTGAAGATATACCTAGATGCCTCTGTTGAAGAGCGCGCCCGCCGTCGATACGATGAGTGCATTGCCCGCGGTGAAGCGATAACATTGGAATCTATTCTAGATGCCATGCGAAGGCGTGATGAGATTGACTCTACTCGAGATGTTGCTCCACTACGTGCTGCGGCTGATGCAGTGGTCATTGATTCGGATAATTTGAGCATTGAGAAAGTTCTCCAAGCTACCATTGACTTGGCAAGAGGGAAGAACCAGAAGCGAGGGCATGACTGAAGTTTATCGACCGGCTTGGCATGTTTGTCTTATCAGACCCTTATTGCGAGCAATGTTCCGAGGGGTGTTTCATATCTTGAGCCGTGTTAGGGTTTCTGGCCTCGAAAACGTACCCAAAAGTGGCGCGTATATCATTGCTATCAATCATGTTTCTTTATTCGAAGCCCCTTTGGTGACCGCCTTCTGGCCGATATCTTTCGAAGTCGCCGGCGCGGCGGACGTTTGGGATCGACCTGGCCAGGGATTGCTGGCGCGGCTCTATGGTGGCATCCCCATTCACCGTGGTCAGTATGATCGTAAGATGCTGGAAACCACTTTGTCCGTTTTAAAGTCGGGATACCCGTTATTATTAGCCCCTGAAGGTGGGCGTTCCCATGAGTTAGGGATGCAACGAGCAAAGCCTGGTATCGCCTACTTGATGGACAAAGCTCAGGTGCCTGTGGTGCCCGTGGGTATTGTGGGCAGCACCGATGATTTTTTAGATCGTGCCTTACGAGCTGAGAGACCGTCGATTGGAATGACCATCGGACAACCTGTGAATCTGCCCCCAGTGACCGGTCGTGGCAAAGCCCGTCGCCAGGCTCGACAAGAGAACGCCGATATGGTCATGGCGAAGATTGCAGCACTATTACCCGTAGAATATCGAGGCGTTTACGCTGATAATGTTGGAGATCGTATCGTTGATTAAGTCATCGAAACCACCTAAACCGATTAGTAATGTATACCGACCGGAATTGGTCTGCCTCCCAGAGCTGACGCCAAAGAGGCGTTTCGTGCGCCGCATCCTTAATGGGCTGTTACGTTTGGTGGTCAGGTTGACTATGAGAGTAGAGGTTCGTGGCCGGGAGTATTTCCCTGAAAGTGGACCGTTGCTGGTTGTCGGAAATCATCTGGGGGATGCTGATGTAGTGGTCGGCATGGCTTTGTCTTTAGTACCAGTTGAGATTTTGGGGAAGATCGAGTTATATGATTTCCCTATCGCCGGATGGCTGATGGAAGCATATGGAACTATTTGGCTTCATCGGGGAAGTCCAGATCGCCGCGCAATTCGCGCTGCACTGCAAGGACTGGCCGAAGGCCGTATTGTTGGCATCGCTCCTGAAGGCCGTGAAAGTGTTACAGGGTCTTTGGAAGAAGGAACTAGTGGCGCGGCTTATTTTGCGCTCAAAGCCGATGTGCCAATATTGCCTGTCGCTTTTACTGGCACAGAGAATTGGAGAATTTACGGAAACTTAAAGCGTTTGCGTCGTACGCATGTGACAGTAACGGTTGGTGCACCATTTAAGTTATTAACTAAAGGAGATCGGCAACAACGGCTGAAGGAAGGCACAGATCAGATTATGCAATCAATGGCTAACCTTTTGCCCCTAGAATATCAGGGAGTTTACCGCAATTCGTTGGAGAAGGAGGATTCTCCCATTGAGTAAGAAAAAATTAAAACGATATAATCACAAAGCTTGGGTTCCCATGCGCATATTTTTGCGATTTTTGCTTAAGATAATTGGATTTACATTATTGGTTCGGTTGGATCATGTTGAAGGTCAGGAGAATATACCCCGAGAGGGTCCAGTAATTTTTCTTATAAATCACATTGCTTTCGTTGACCCCATTGCGGTACTGTACGTTGTAAAAAGGGATATTGTGCCCTTAGCGAAAATGGAGGTATACGATATTCCATTTGTCGGCATCTTCCCACGTTTGTGGGGTGTAATTCCGATTAAGCGCGATGAGATCGATCGAAGTGCAATAAAAAAAGCGCTCCAAGTATTGAAGGCAGGTGAATGTTTGCTAGTTGCTCCTGAGGGAACCCGTGGAGAAGCATTACGAAAAGGGCGAGATGGCGCAGCCTATCTGGCATCCCGAACAAGGGCATCAATCGTTCCAGTTGCTATTGAAGGTACTGTTGGGTTTCCTGTTTTTCGTACGAATGCGCGTTGGAAACAGAATGGCGCTCACATCCGTTTTGGAAAACCGTTTCGATTCAAACCAGAATTTTCCCACGCCAAGGGAGAAACGCTGAACAATATGACTGATGAAGCTATGTTTATGTTGGCAAAAATTCTCCCCGAACATCGCAGAGGCCAATATTCCGAATTATTGAAAGCAACCGAAGTTACTATTGAATGATAATGAGTAATGCTATAATACGGATGTAAGATTACCGCAGTACTGGCAATCTCATGTCCTTGATATTTTCACTGTTCCGAGATTCTCCATTTCTAATTTTTCCCAATGGCTTTTGGGGATGGCTGGGCCTTATTGCCTGGCTATTTATCTTGGGGTATCTTATTTTTTTTTGGCAAAGATATAACAAAACTTGGGGGACATTTGATCGGGTGTTATTTATCACCTTATTAGTCATTTCACCACTAACCAGCTCGTTCATTGGTGTGAATTTGCCATCGGTTGAGACATTGTCACTTCCGGCGATTGCATATGATTCTGCCGGTTTACCCATGATGTTGTTAGTAGCTTTTCCATGGATATTTGCCGCGGGGTTCTTAGGTCCAATTGCTGCAGTTATTTTGGCGATAGTCGCGGGGTTGTTTGTGGGATTTTGGGGAACTCATTCAATATTTACCTCGTTAGAATTTGCGACATTGGCAATACTAATTTCTGCCTCCAGCCAACAAGTTTACAGGACGATCTGGTTCAAGGGTTTTCGGCACCCTATCATTTCGGCTATTATTATTTCTTTTCTTTATCCTTTACTTTTTATCATCAGTTCGCTGTTATTTGTTGATTCATCATTGGTAGGGCAATTAGATTATGCGATTACAAATGTGGGCTCAGCGGCATTATCAGTGGTTGTACCGGTAACAGTGGCGGGTCTATTCGCTGAAATTTTCAGGTTTGCATTTCCCAATCACTGGGGTGGCCAACCTCCTTGGATGCCTTCGCCTGCTGAAAGTTCGTTAGAAACACGGATTTCAAATTTCTTGTCTCCAGCACTAGTTATCCTATTTGTGTTTTTTGCTGTAGGAGATTGGATCGTTGCGGGTAATGCTGCGCGTAGGTTGTTGCAAGATCGTATGTCGGCTGCAACGGATGTTGCTGCCAGTGGAATGCCATATTTTATCGATACAGGGCAGAATTTGATTCTGCAGATTGCTTCGAGTATTGATTTGCCGACAGAAACTCCACTGCAATTAAATAAAAAATTATCTGATAATTTTCGCTCAACTCCATTTTTTACGCAATTATTTGTTATCGATCAACAAAACGAACAGATTGCTGCATTCCCCGCCGGCGAATTCAATGACTTGTATTCTCCTCTGGAAGAACAAATCGGTATTGAAATGGCCAGTGCGGGAGTTCCAGTTCAGGTATACGCAATTCCACCCTTAAGTAGTGAGGATTCTGCTCAAATTTCTTTTTTAGCTGCTATAAAAGGTGATCTGGATCAAGTGTCTGGAGTTCTGATCGGTAGGACTGATCTGATAAGTAATCCCTATGCCCAATCAATCTTAACGAACTTGAACAGTGTGTCTGATATTGGGGGTGTAGGATTGCTTGTTGACGAAGATGGTCAGATTCTTTACCATTCAGATTCAAGGTGGGTCTTTACTGAGTATCTTTCTCCAATTGGCAATGACGCCAAGTTTTTTGATGGATCTGCCCCTGATGGCACGCGTTTGTTATTGTTTTCGCGCCCAACTGTTGGACGGCCTTGGGGGACAGTAATGATGATCCCAGCGAGCCAGGCACAGCAATTGGCCTTAAATACCGCAGCGCCTATATTGATCATGATCTGCTTGTTGATTGGTATTGCGATTGTGCTGATGCGGCTAAGCTTGGGAGTGATTACGTCGTCAATAAGATCCTTGACTGGTGAAGCAGAAAGAATTGCCCAAGGTCAGCTTGATCACATGTTGACACCGGGTGGTGCTGATGAGGCTGGACGGCTGCGCAATGCTTTTGAGAAAATGCGTTCTAGTTTGAAAGCTCGTTTGGATGAGCTTAATTACTTGTTGCTTGTCAGCCAGAGCGTCGCCTCAAATTTGGAAATAACTGAAGCGTTGCGACCAATCCTTGATTCGTTGCTAACCATTGGTGCAAGTTCTGCGAGAATTGTTCTAACATCCGATGTTGTTCCTGATGATGCTCCAAACGGAAAAATTCCTTCAAGATATGGAGTTGGTGAAGAAACCGAAGCTCTGGCTTACCTTGATGAACAGTTGCTAGGCATTATGAAAAACCACGATAAAGGGAGAATTGTGTTGGACAACCCAGCACGAACACCTTTATTGAGTTTTGAGAAAGGAGTTCCTCGGATTGGGAGCTTGGCAGCTGTGGCACTCTATCATGAACGAACTTATTACGGGATATTGTGGGTGGCTTATATCGACACACATAAGTTCACAGATGAAGATGTTCAGTTTATCACAACATTGGGAGGTCAGGCTGCATTAGCTTCCGCAAATGCTCATCTATTCATGACAGCTGAATTTGAGCGAGAACGATTGGCTGCAATTTTGGCCTCAACACCGGACCCAGTTTTAGTAACAGATAAGAATGATAATTTGCTTTTGATAAATTCTGAAGCGTGGCAGGCTTTAGATGTAGGCATAGATGTACGTGTTGGAAAGCCGGTTGAGGATGTAATTCAGCAACCTGAATTAGTAAAGTTATTACGACTCTCTGGGAATTCTATAGAATCTATTGAGGTTGATTTGCCAAGAGGACGAACTTATATGGCAACTGCCTCTGCTATTAACGTGGATGGCCAAAATATTGGAAGGGTATGTGTTCTCAAAGATGTTACTCAATTTAAAGAACTCGATGCCCTAAAGTCGGAATTTGTTTCAACAGTCAGTCATGACTTGCGTTCTCCCTTGACCTTGATGCGCGGTTATGCCACCATGCTGGAGATGGTTGGTGAACTCAATGATCAACAAACGGAATATGCTCGCAAAATTGTTGTAGGTGTTGAAAGCATATCTCGGTTAGTTAATAATTTGCTTGACCTCGGCCGTATTGAAGCGGGGGTAGGGCTGCAATTGGAGATGGTACCTGTTCAAGACGTTGTCGATTGGGTGGTGGAATCTTTCCAATTGCAGGCACAACAAAAGAAGATTGCTTTAAATTCGGATATCGCCAAAGACATATCGCCTCTTGTTGAGGCTGACCAAGCCTTGCTGCAGCAGGCACTTCATAATCTGGTTGAAAACGCGGTCAAGTATACGCCCGAGGGTGGTAAGGTTTGGGTGCGCGTAAAATCTCGTCAACAAAAAATACTTATCATTGTAGAAGATACAGGAATCGGCATATCGCCTGTAGATCAACCCTATTTATTTGAAAAGTTCTACCGCGGCACAGATCGTAAAGCTAAAAAAGAACGTGGAACAGGACTGGGATTGGCAATTGTCAAATCAATAGTAGAACGACATGGGGGAATACTTGGATTAGAAAGCAATCTGGGGGAAGGGAGTATCTTTCATATTGAGATCCCACTTCGCCATAATTAATGATAATCGTTGAAATTAGCGTAAAAAACTCCAAATTTGCTTCTTGACTGGGTTGGAAGGTTCCTATATAATACGGCCCGCATGCAACATCCGATAAGGAATTGATAAATGCAGCGAGCGCTTGAGGTAAGAAAATCTCATGCGCTTGCTTTTGTTTGTCTTGTTAATAGTACATTTGTTCGA
>CAYQQX010000023.1:0-40880 GCA_964419495.1 uncultured Anaerolineales bacterium | reverse complement strand
AACCAAGGTTACTCGCTCAAGCCCTGTTTTGTCTAGGCTTCATGCACCAACGCCTCGGCCAGATGGTTGATAATTTGTCCTGTTCAGTTTCTTCTATTACAGAACGTTTATGGCAGGCCATAAATGTCCGAAATACTCGCATTATGTTAAAAGACACTAATAGCAGTTACAATCGTAAATTACATTTCCCTAGTTGTATGTCGTTTAAGTTTGACAAACTTTGTAGTTAAAGTTTGACATTCGTTAAATCGAAACGAATATCTCATATTTATTCTAGATATTCTTAGCATAGCAATATTTCTAGATACTTGAAATACGTAGAAACCCGTATATTCATCTAGAAAAACACCATCTTTGCAAAATGATGAATCTAAACAAAAAAGCTCGGAGATCGAGTACTCTTCCGAACTTTTAATTAGTTGAGTGTCGCCTTTCCATTAAAAATCGGGGGGGGCAGTTTCGTGCAGTTTTCCTGAAAATGCATAGACGCTTGACAAAATATCAATTTAAACACCGTTTACAGCACTATAGATAACGGTATCAAGGCTGAAAGATCGGCTCTTAATCAATTGGCTGAAGGTTCGAGTCTATTGGGTATCAACACTTCCATAAGACCATAAAGAATTGATGAACAATTTCAAAAGTGGCAGCGAGCAAAATGGTATTTTTTTCGCCATAAATCAATATTATGAACGGTTATTTGTTCAATTTTAGAAACTTTGTGCATGACGAGTTTGGATTATTCGTGAGGGTGATAATATCACTTTCACCAACTAAATAGAGAGATTGAGTGTAGCTCTTCTTTTTGTTAGTTTCATCCGGATGCAACAGGTGGCAATACCTACAGAAACTTCTGCAATACCATGATACTTATTTAATGAGACATCTACACACAATACATGCGAGTTTCTTGCCTGAAATAACTATTATTACTACCCATGGAACACTTTGTACACCCTATTGTATAATACAAGATGAAACATTAAATAAACGCCCTCATCAATCACCTAAGGCCAAACCAGGGAATAACCGTATAAATCGTATGATGGCTTGGCAAATTAACGTGTTTTCCATCATTCTGCTCATCACTGCCTCTGTCGCTGGGGCAGTTAGTTTCATTGCTTGGAGACGCCGATCCACGCCAGGAAGTCTGATCCTCTCCCTGCTTATGTTGGCTGTAGCTGAGTGGGCTATCTCAAATGCAATCGAATCAGCCGCTCTTCATATTCCCACAAAAATTCTTTGGGCACAGATTTCCTACTTCGGCATTCACAGCATTCCGCCATTATTCCTCATCCTTGCACTTCAATACAACCAAAAATCAAACTGGCTGACCATTCCAAAGATTTTCTTGATTTGGCTGATCCCACTGATTGTCATTGGTCTGGCGGTCACCAATGGATCTCATCATCTGGTTTGGCTAGGTTTCACCCCTGATCCCAGCAATCCCCAAATCTTGCAATATCACTACGGTCCAGCATTTTGGATCGGTGCCATTTATGACTATTCCTTGATCCTGATCGCTTCCTGGAATATGGTTTGGGCAGCACAACACCTATCCAATTTATATCGCCGCCAAGTCGGCGCGATTACCATTGCTGCATCCCTGCCGTGGATTGGGAATCTACTCTATATCTTCAACGCAAATCTATTCCCAGGTCAAGGGTTTACCTCGATCACTTTCTTACTGATGGGTATTTTCTTAGCCTGGAGCATGTATCGCCACCAATTATTCGATTTCACTCCCATTGCTAGAGAGAAGTTAGTAGATTTATTAACCGAGGTTGTGATCTATATTGACCGCCAGCTTCTGATAGGCGACATCAATCCGGCTGCCAGAGCAATCCTTGGAATGGAAGATGAGATCTTAGGAAAAGAAGCACATCAAATACTGGCAAAATGGCCTTATCTCGAATCCTACTTCCAAGAGAAAACTGACGCACCATCGGAAATAACAACTATCCAAGACAATCAGGGTCGTTGGTATGATGTGCGCATTTCTCAGTTATCACAGCAATCGAGCTCACAAGGATGGCTGGTTATTTTGCGGGATATCACCGAACAAAGAGAACTCGAAGCTGCACTCAGGGCTAGCGAAGAGCTATATCGCAATGTTACCGAGAAAGCTAATGACGGTATTGTGATCGTCCAAGATCATATTGTCAGATACTGCAACCCTCAACTTTCAAATATGATTGGATTTAATGTTGATGATATCATCGGACATCAATTTCTAAATTTTATTTCTCCTGAACAAGCAAGCTCAGTTCAAGAAAGGTACAATCGCCGTCTTAATGGGGAACTTGAACCCTTGCGTTACGAATCAGAGATCGTACACATTTCTGGTCGACAAATCCCTGTCGAGTTTAATATAGGACTCATGGAGTTGAATGGCAAACCTGCAACCCTGGCCATTGTGCGCGATAACACCGAGAAAGCCCGCTCCGAAAAGGAATTGCTGGAGTTTGCACGTCAGCAGAAATTGCTCAACGATATCACCCATGCCGCTGTTCAACCGACTGAACTTGATACCACACTCCAAATCCTGGCCGATCGATTGGGAGAACTCTTCCGTGCCGATGGCTGTTTCATCACGCTTTGGGACCCAATACAGGAAAGCACAATTCCCATGGCAGCATATGGTGCTTTGTCATCAGACTACAAAACATCGAAACCAGATCCCGACGACCCCACTGTTACACGTGCTGTTCTCGAACAAGAACGTCCAATAATCATTGAAGATGTCTTCGATACGCCATACATTCCACCGAAATACGCTGCCCTTTTCCCCACAAAGTCGATATTGGGGTTACCACTGATTGCAAATAACCAAAAATTAGGGGCTGCCCTGATTGCTTTCAGCGAATCACACAGCTTCACTGACGAAGAAATATACTTGGGAGAGCAAGCCAGTCAACAAATTAGCCTGGCAGTGCTCAAAGCACGTCTGCTGGATACTGCCCAACAACGCGCCACCGAAGCTGAAACCTTACGCCAGGCCGGTGTGGCAGTAGCAGCCACACTGAAACTCGACGAAGCCATCGACGTAATTCTCGAACAGCTTCATAGAGTGGTGCCTTACGATAGTGCGTCAGTTCAATTTTTGGGCGAAAATGAATTGGAAGTTGTCGGTCAACGAGGATTTGACGAGAATGAAGATTTTTTGGGAATGCGCTTCCAACTCTTAGAAGACAATCCCAATAAAATCGTAATAGAACTCCGCAAACCTCACATTATCAATAACGCGCCAAAAGCCTACGAAGTCTTTACCAAACCACCCCATGACAAGATCCGTGGCTGGATGGGTGTGCCCCTCATCGTACAAGACCGCATTATTGGCATGCTAGCCCTTGACAGTCATCACCCTGACCGCTTCTCAACCGAACATGCCCGATTAGCCTCAGCATTCGCAGCCCAGGTAGCCATTGCACTTGACAATGCGCATTTATTCGAAGAAGCCCATCGCCTCTCAATCATTGATCCACTAACGGGTATATACAATCGCCGTCATTTCATGGCTTTAGTGCAACAAGAGTACCAGCGCGCCTGCAGGTATAAACGGCCACTTTCAATAATAATGCTGGATATCGATCACTTCAAAAGAGTAAATGATACGTATGGTCATTTAGCCGGTGATCAAGTGCTGCGTGTAATCGCTCTGAAAATCCAGGATCATCTCCGAGAGTCAGATTTTATCGGTCGTTATGGAGGCGAAGAATTTGTTATTCTATTACCTGAGACACCGAGTATGTTCAAGACCGATGAACTTACCGCTGAAAAGCAAATTGAAAATATTTCAGCAAAAATTGTAGCCCAACGGGTGTGTGATCTCATCAGCAGTATGAAAATCAAGACAGAAAATGGCGAGGTTAGTGTCACCGCTAGTCTTGGCGTAGCCGGGCAGGCCACTGATTTTGCCGATATTGAAACACTGCTTGATCGTGCCGATACGGCTCTCTATATTGCCAAACAAAGGGGGCGCAATCAAGTAACCGTTTGGACATCTTCTATGTAGACACCATTAAATTCGATGAAAAAATTAAACACAGATGTATTAGTCATAGGTGGCGGAGCCACTGGCACCGGAATTCTGCGCGATTTAGCCATGCGCGGCTTCGATGCTGTTTTAGTTGAAGCTCGCGATCTTACCCACGGCACCACAGGCCGATTCCATGGACTGCTCCACAGTGGGGGCCGTTATGCTGTCAAAGATCTCCAAGCAGCAAAAGAATGTATTGAAGAAAATACGATCCTGAGGAAGATCATGCCCCACTGCATCGAAGATGTGGGCGGTTTTTTTGTGGTCACCCCTTGGGATGAACCGGGCTATGCAGACTCCTTTTTAGCTGGTTGCCAAGTTGCAGGGATTTCTGCCGAAGAAGTTGCCATCGCACAAATGCTCGCGGAGGAACCCCTACTCAACCCAGAGATTTCGCGCTGTTTTCGCGTCCCCGACGGCGCGGCCGACTCTTTTGCCGCGGCACATGCCAATGTGGCTTCGGCGCGCGAGTACGGTGCAAAGATATTGACATACCATGAAGTGTCAAAACTACTAACAGCAGTCAGCGGACAGCAGACCGCCATCCGCCGTCCGTCGTCTGCCGTCATTGGTGCCCTTTGCTATGACCTCGTCAACGATGAACAAGTTACCATATACGCTGATATGGTCATCAATGCATCAGGGGCTTGGGTGGGAAAGGTCGGCGATACCATCGGTGTAGAGATCGCCATCCGACCAGGGAAAGGCACCATGATCGCTGTCAGCCAACGAGTGGTCAACACCGTCATCAATCGCTGTAAGATGCCCGCCGATGGGGACATCCTCGTTCCAGCCCACACCGTAGCCGTGATGGGCACCACCGACGTACAGGTTCCCGACCCAGACTCCTTTGCCATCGAGCCATGGGAAGTGCAGCTCATGCTCGAAGAGGGCGAGAAGATCATTCCCGGTTTCAAAGAAATGCGCATGCTGCGAGCTTGGGCTGGCGTGCGCCCACTCTATCAGGAAACCAAAACCGATGCATCCCGCGACATCGCACGCTCATACATTCTGCTGGATCATGAAGAACGTGATGGCGTAGCCAGTCTGATCACCATCACCAGCGGTAAATGGACCACCTACCGCAAAATGGCCGAAGCAACAGTTGACTTGGTTTGTGAGAAACTAGGCACGCAAAGAGAATGCCGTACCCATTTGGAAGAACTGCCCAGAGCAGGTAGCGGCCAGCGGTCAGCGGTCAGTCACCATCACATTCTTGGAGAAAGACTAGCCCATATAGAGCATGACCAAGCTTATGGCCAATTAATCTGTGAATGCGAACTGGCCACCCGCGTAGATATCGAACGGGCCATCACCGAAGATGATGCCAAAACCCTCGATGATATCCGCCGCGATGTGCGCCTGGGGATGGGTCCATGTCAGGGGGGATTCTGTACATTGCGCGCTGCAGGGATACTGCATCAGACAACAATCAATAGTGATCAGATGTCAGTAGAAAAAACGAATGTTTCTCTGCGCGATTTCTTAGAAGAACGTTGGAAGGGGGTATTGCCCGTTCTCTGGGGAAAGCAGCTGCACCAAGAGCGTCTGAATGAACTTATTTATATCAATGTGCTCAATATCGATCACCTACCCGGGCCGAGAGCATCGCGATTGGCGGCACAGCCTTATGCCCTCACCCCTACCCCCCCATCCCCCCTTCCCCTATCCCAATCTTGGGATAGGGGAAGGGGGGTGCCTGTCAAGGCGGGGGGATGGGGTGAGGGCACCATCGTCATTGGTGCCGGTCTCGCCGGGCTTACAGCTGCCTGGCAGGCATCACTAAGAGGGATTCGTACAAAGATCATCACCAAAGGATGGGGGTCTACTCACTGGGCATCAGGCTGTATTGACGTGCTTGGATATCACGTGGGTGAACGAGTGGAAAACCCTAAAGAAAGTATCCAACTCCTGATCGCGGAAAACCCGCAACACCCCTACGCGCTGATTGGATTGGAAAAACTAGATGGCGCTTTGACTGCTTTCCAAGCGTTATGTAAGGCATCAGGATACCCATTGCACGGTTCGTTGGAACAAAACTGGCTGCTGCCCTCTTCGGTCGGTGCCCTCCGCCCAACCTGTTTGGCCCCAGAAACGATGATCGCAGGAGATTTGCGATCCAAAGACCCCATGGTGATCATCGGGTTCCAGGGCTATCATGATTTCTTCCCCCATTACGTGGCCGCCAACCTTGAAGCGCAAGGATACGCGACTCGGGCTGTAATTATCGATCCCCCCAGCCTGCGCTCCCGAAATCGCCTGGATACGATGATCCTGGCACGATTATTCGATCGTGAAGATATCCGCGCAGAAGTCGCTGATGAGATCAAACTCCATCTGCAAGATTCTGAACGCGTAGGACTCCCGGCGGTTATGGGGTTGAAGAATCCCCTCGAGGCACTGAGGGACCTGGAATCACGCCTGGGATGCAGTATTTTCGAAATGCCCGGGTTACCACCCTCGGTTCCAGGTATGAGGCTCCACAATATCTTGGTGAATACAATCCAGAAGGCGGGAGGGCGTGTCGAAAATGGTATGGAAGTCATCTCGTTTAGCGCAGAGAAGGAAGCGGGGAGCGATCGCATCTCAACCGTTTGGACAGAATCTGCCGCACGCCGCACGCCGCACACTGCGCATCACTTCATCCTAGCAACAGGTGGTTTTCTGGGCAACGGCATCAAGGCACGCCACAGTGGCTATGCGCATGACGTCATCTTCAATCTTCCGCTCCAGGGTACCCCGCCCCCAGGTGAATGGTTCCAGCGAAATTTCTTCCATGAGGATGGACATCCCATTTTCAAAGCAGGCATCCCAGTTGATACAGACTTCTCGCCTATTGATCAAGATAGAAACCCTATCTACGATAACCTGGCCGTGATCGGCACCGCATTGGCGCATGTCGATGCTGTTCGAGAACGGTCCCTTGAAGGGATTGCGCTGGTCAGCGGCTATCTGGCCGGGAATCGTGAGGGCGCACAATGACAACTTATCATCACCCCCACTCCCTACCACCTGAGCTATCCCTTGACCAGTGCATCAAATGCAATATTTGCGTCTCTGCCTGCCCTGTGGCGGCAGTGGAAGATCATTTCCCAGGACCGAAATACGCTGGGCCGCAAGCTTCGCGCTTCCGTCAAATAAATCAACCGACCCCGGACCATTCCGTGGATTACTGCAGCGGCTGCCGGGTGTGTAATATGGCCTGCCCCAATGGGGTCAAAATCGCCGAGATGAACGCCCGCGCCCGTCGGGATATCGTTACGCAAGGCAAAGTTCCATGGATACAGAGACTGCGCAACAACTTGATCGCTCGCACCGAATTGTTGGGGAATCTCGCCCAACCCATCGCACCCATATCGAATATCTTATTGAGTAATCCTGTTGTTCGAGGAATTACTGAGGGGATGTTGGGCATCGCCAAAGATGCCTATTTCCCACCATTCACGAAACAGCGGTTTTCACGTTGGTGGAAACGATATCAAGACCCTAAAGGTTCTGCTCCTCATTTCACTCGGAGTGCTTCGCAAGAACCTTTAGGGTCGCCAAACCAGGTTGTCTTCTTCCATGGATGTGCGACTGAATACTACGAACCCCGTGTGGGAAGAGCAGCCATTTTCATCCTTGAAGCCAACGGCTTCGAAGTGATCATCCCCCCGCAAAATTGCTGTGGGCTTCCATTATTATCAAATGGTGAATTTGACGCCGCCCGAGGCTATCACGAGAGCAATGTTCACAACTTATTACCCTACGCTCGTGAAGGTATTCCCATTGTGGGCACTTCAACGAGCTGCACTTTGACCCTAAAAGAAGAGGCTCCAGAGCTGCTCGATATGCACGATGCTGATACTAACTTAGTCGCTGAATACACCTTTGATTTCAACGAATTCTTGTTGCATTTACTGTGTGATGGCGAATTGGACACTGAATCTCTTCAGCCAATACCATTGCGACTGGCCTATCACCAGCCCTGCCAATACCGTGCCCATCGCATCGGTAGCCCTGCCCTGGAGATCATGCAGTTGATTCCAGAATTAACCATTGTCGAGGGTCATGCCGATTGCTGCGGAATCGCCGGTACGTATGGCTACAAAAAAGAAAAATACAATATCAGTATGAGTGTTGGACAGCCGCTCTTTGACTTTATGTTGGATGTGGGTGGTCCCCTGGCGGTTTGCGATAGTGAAACATGCCGCTGGCAAATCACCCACGGCACTGGCACTCCCAGCATCCACCCAGTGGAATTGTTAGCAGCAGCTTACGGCTTCCAGTCAGAGGGCGCCTTGGCGGAGGTTCTTCGTACGCAGGAAAATGTATCCATGTAAGATACTCATCAGCTGAATAATCTGTATATCGAATTATCAAGCGAGAAAATTATGACGAAAAAAATCAATTTTCAAGTAGATAAAAAAACTGAGATCGAGGCTGGCTTACTCAATCTGGCTGAAAACAAGATTATCGACCGCATTTGGGATCTCGACCACACCGTCTGGAAACCAGATCCGGCTGAGATCACCAATCGGTTGGGCTGGCTGAGTATCATCTATGCTATGCATAAAGAATCGCCCCGTATGCAGGCTTTGGCAAACGATCTCCAACGAGAAGGGTACACGGATGTATTACTCCTGGGCATGGGTGGGTCCAGCCTGGCCCCGGAGGTATTCAGCCATACGTTTGATACGACTGGATTGATATTATCTGTCTTGGACAGCACTGACCCGGGCAGCGTATTGGCTGCCGCTGAGAAGCTCAATCTCCAAAAAGCTCTCTTCATCGTGGCGACCAAATCGGGCGGTACTGTAGAAACGTTATCTTTCTTCAAATATTTTTATAATCAGTTCGTGGATGTTTTGGGGGAAGATGATGCCGGCGAACACTTCGTCGCCATCACCGACCCGGGCAGCAAGCTGGTCGATATCGCTGATCGCTATAAATTCAGGGAGACATTTCAAAACAACCCCAATATCGGCGGGCGCTACTCTGCACTTTCGTTCTTTGGGTTGGTTCCTGCAGCCCTGATCGGGATCAATGTCCCCAAACTTTTACAGCGTGCCAAAGCTATGGCCGATCTTTGTGGGGCTGAAACCCCTGTCAGCGAGAATCCTGGTGCTGTCTTAGGGACAATTCTGGGAAAGCTTGCATTAATGGGCAGAGATAAAGTTACTTTCGTGGCATCTCCTGCTATCGCAGATTTTCCCAATTGGGTCGAGCAGCTTATCGCCGAGAGCACCGGCAAAGAAGGAAAGGGGATTTTGCCCGTGGTGGGCGAGCCTTTGGGAAGCCCCGATGTTTATGGTGGTGACCGAGTCTTTGTGTATTTGAAAATCGCAGATGACACAACATTCGACGCCGATCTAAAAACCCTGGAAGAAGCCGGATATCCAGTATTGGAATTGGCCTTGGTAGATATTTATGATCTAGGTGGGCAGTTCTTCGTGTGGGAAATTGCCACCATCATCGCCAGCTACTTCCTAGAGATCAACCCCTTCGACCAGCCCAATGTCGAAAGCGCTAAGGTGTTAGCCCGTCAGATGGTGACAGCTTATAGTGAAACTGGCATCCTGCCCCAAGGTGAGGTTACTGATCCTAACCCTGAAACAATGGCTAACTTCTTAGCGTCCGCCAAGCCTGGTGATTATGTCTCGTTCCAGGCTTACGTGCACCCCACCCCAGAGATGGAGTCCGCATTGCAGGCACTGCGTTTGGAGACACGCGATCGCTATAAAGTGGCAACCACCCTCGGCTTTGGTCCGCGCTTCCTGCACTCGACTGGTCAGATCCATAAAGGGGATGCTGGAAATGGCTTGTTCGTCCAATTCACATCGCAAACACACCAGGATTTAGACATTCCGGATGAAGCCAGCAGTCCCGAATCCACAATGACCTTCGGCACGCTAAAGATGTCGCAGGCCTTGGGGGATGCACAGGCATTGCGTGACGCTGGTCGGCGAGTGCTCAGTGTTTCGTTGGGTGAAAATCCTAAAAAAACAATTCAGGAAATGAGAAAACTATGAAATTAGCAATTATCGGATTAGGGAAAATGGGCGGCAACATGGCCCTGCGGTTGATCCGCGATGGGCATGAAGTTGTTGGCTATAACCTGCAACCCGAACCGACAAAACAATTAGCCCAAGAAGAGGGTTTGATCCCAACTTTCTCACTGGAAGAAGTTGTAGAGAATCTCCCCGATCGACGCGTGGTTTGGGTGATGGTCCCGGCCGGAAAGCCCACCGAGATGACCATCGAGGCACTGGGTGGGCTATTGAACGAAGATGATATTGTCATTGACGGTGGTAACAGCAACTACAAAGAAACCATGCAGCGCGCAGCGATACTGAAAGAGAAGGGTATCTTCTTCGTCGATGTAGGCACCAGCGGTGGCGTTTGGGGTCTGAAAGAAGGTTACAGCATGATGGTCGGCGGAGACGATGATGCCGTGGACTACATCCGCCCAATTTTGGAGACTCTCGCCCCAGGGAAAGAGACTGGCTGGGGACATGTTGGCCCTTCAGGGTCCGGTCACTTCGTAAAGATGGTGCATAACGGCATTGAGTATGGCCTAATGCAAGCCTATGCAGAAGGCTTTGAGATCATGCGCGCCAAAGGTGAATTTGGACTCGATCTGCACCAGATTTCGGAGATCTGGCGCTTCGGCAGCGTGGTGCGCTCCTGGCTGTTGGATTTGACTGCCAACGCCTTGAGCGAAAATCCTGATCTGGACGGCATCAAGGGCTGGGTGGCCGATAGCGGTGAGGGCCGCTGGACAGTTTTCGAGGCCATCGACTTGGATGTACCCGCACCGGTGATTACCCAGGCTTTGCAAGCTCGTTTTGTCAGCCGCCAGGAAGAAAGTTTCGCCGCCAAGATCTTAGCCGCCATGCGTAATCAGTTCGGCGGACATGCTATCAAGAAAGAATAGCATTATCTAAACGCAGAGCCGCAGAGACCGCAGAGAGAATTTAATTATTCTGCAGACTCGGCAATTCAATCGAAATGACCTTTTGGAATAAATATCATGTTTGAATTCGATAACAAAGTTGTGTTAATCACCGGAGCTACTGGAAATTTAGGAGCTGCGGCAGCGCGGTCATTTTTCAGCGCAGGAGCAAACCTGGTGCTGTTCGTTCGCAAAACGGACAAATTGGCTGACTTGATTCCTGAGATGGCCGATGCGAGCGAACGATTTCAGGCAATTTCTGTCGCTATGACCAATCCAGAATCTGTACAAAATGGTGTTGAAGAAGCGATCAAAAAGTTTGGTCGCATCGATGTATTGGTCAATACGGTTGGTGGGTATCGCGCTGGCACTCCTGTGCACGAAACACCTTTAGAAACCTGGGATTTTATGCACTCCTTGAATGCGCGCACCGTGTTCATCGCCAGTCAGATCATTGTGCCGTATATGCTAGAGAACCAGGCAGGAAAGATCATTAACGTCGGCGCGCGGCCCGGATTGAAAGGGCTGAAAAATATGGCTGCTTATGGCGCATCCAAGAGTGCCGTGATCCGTTTAACCGAAAGTATGGCCGCAGAACTGAAGAATGCTAATATCAACGTCAACTGCATCCTACCAGGCACCATCGATACACCCCAAAATCGTCAAGCCATGCCCAAAGCAGATTACAGTAAATGGGTAACACCCGAAGCCCTTGCCCAAGTCATCATCTTCCTGGCTTCTAAGGCAGCTGACCCAATCAGCGGTGCGGCGATACCTGTGTATGGCAGATCTTAACACGAATAAATTCGAATTATCCGAATGACACGAATTTCTTATACCCTTGTTCCAAAATAGAAATTCGTGTGATTTGTACAATTTGTCATCATTCGTGATTTCGAACAATGGCAAACGAGTGTGAACTAAATTATTGCCATATAGAATTCAAGGCAATACGGAAAAAGCATGAATAATAATCCTACTACCATCGTAATTTTTGGCGCATCCGGTGACCTTACCAAACGAAAATTGATCCCCGCTCTCTATAATTTGTATCGCAAAGGTCGACTCCCCGATCAAGCACAAATTGTGGGCTTCGCCCGTCGCCCCTATGATGATCAAATATTCCGGGATCAAATGCTCGAAGGGCTCCAGACTTTTAGCAAAAAGACATACGATGCAGCACTATGGGAAAAATTCGCTCCCAAGATCACCTATTTCCAGGGCAATTTAACTGATGCCGAGGATTTTACAAAACTAAAAGCATATCTTGAAAAATTGGAAACTGAGCCATCAAACCGTCTCTATTACCTGGCTACAGCCCCAAGATTTTTTGAACCATGTATTGAGCATTTAGGCGCAGCCGGGCTCGCCCAAGAGGGCGAGGATGACTCAACTCCCTGGCGCCACGTAGTGATCGAGAAACCCTTTGGACACGACCTGCCTTCTGCCCAGAAACTGAATCAATTTGTCCACACCGTTTTCAACGAGCATCAAGTCTACCGCATCGACCATTACTTGGGCAAAGAGACCGCCCAAAACATCCTCTTCTTCCGCTTTGCCAACACGATCTTCGAGCCGGTTTGGAATCGGCGTTATATTGACAACGTGCAAATTACTGTTGCTGAGAGCGTTGATGTTGGCCACCGCGCCGGATATTATGACAATGCCGGTGTGCTGCGAGATATGTTCCAAAACCATCTCATGCAATTACTGGCACTGGTTGCCATGGAACCACCAATTTCCTTCGAGGCCGACGCCATCCGAAACGAAAAGGTCAAATTACTCTCATCTTTACGCCCTGTGCCGCAATCAGATACAGTCGCAGCACAATATGTTGGCTATTGCGACGTCGAGGGCGTCGCTCCCAACTCACGCACACCAACCTATGCAGCCTTGAAACTTTATATCGATAATTGGCGCTGGAAAGGGGTTCCCATCTACCTGCGTTCTGGTAAAGCATTGACTCGAAAAACAACCGAGATTGTGATCGAGTTCCAAAAGCCGCCCCACTTGATGTTTGGTCTCACAGATGCCAGTGAATTTTCTCCAAATGTCCTCTCACTTTGCATCCAGCCCGATGAGGGCATCCATCTCAAATTCCAGGCCAAGACGCCAGACTCCGACCAGGATATGCGCTCGGTCAACATGGAATTCCACTATCGTTCGGCCTTCGAAGGTGACCTGCTTCCTGATGCTTATGAGAGGCTGCTCGAGGAAGCCATTGACGCCGATGCATCTCTCTTTGCTCGCAGTGATGGCATTGAAGCCGCCTGGACTTTAATCGATCCCATCATCCGCGCCTGGGAAGATGAAAGCAGCGGTTATTTGGCAGTCTATGATCCGGGCACTTGGGGACCGACTGAGGCCGATATGCTGCTGGCACAAACCCACCGGTTTTGGCGCACCGGTTGTGGAGGCCACGAGATAAGAGATCACGATGAGGGTATAATGCACGTCCATGGCGATCATCCAGACTCATCCCTCCCCTGACGAATTAGCCCGCGCCGCAGCCGAGCACTTTGCCACTCTCGCCCAGGAAGCCATCATAGATCACGGTTACTTCTCTATGGCTTTGGCAGGTGGATCCACGCCGCGCCTCACATACGAAATTTTGGCTACCATCGAATTCGCCCAGAAAATAAACTGGGAACGTGTGCATGTTTTCTGGGGTGACGAACGCATGGTACCCCCTGATCACGAAGACAGCAACTATCGCATGGCCAATGAAGCTATGCTCAAAGTTGTTCCTATACCCAAAGATAATATTCATCGAGTTTTCGGTGAATCAAAGCCTCACGAGGCCGCCAGAAACTACGCTGAAACCATCCGTAATTTTTTCAACCCTCACCCCGCCAGCTTTGATCTGATCTTATTGGGGATGGGAGACGACGGTCATACTGCATCGATTTTTCCTGATACACCCGCCGTTTTTGAAGAAACGTTAAATGTGATGAGCCATTTCGTAGATAAACTCGAAGCTTGGCGTGTCACCTTCACCCCCCGTTTGATCAATGCCGCCGAAAATGTCACATTTCTCATTTCTGGTGAGCGCAAATCCAGACGTCTCCGTCAGGTATTAGTTGGCCCATACCAGCCGGAAGTGCTGCCATCGCAGATCGTGCGGCCTTCACAAGGTCGTTTGCGCTGGTTGGTTGATGAAGCCGCAGCGCTGCATCTTTAGAAAGGATAGCTCATGACAGCAAAATTGATCTCCCAAGCGGTAGGCCCCTGGCCGATGAACACCTATCTGGTCGTCTGTGACGAGACCAACATCAGCGCCATCATCGATCCTGGTGCTGACCCCGAGAAAATTCTAGCGTTGACTGAAGGGACGAAGGTCGAGGTGATTTTACTCACCCACGGACATTTCGATCACGTTCTCGCTTTGGAACAGGTTAAGGAAGCAACAGGCGCTCCGGTCTATCTCAACCCTGCGGACGCCGAGGCATTTGACGTGGCCTTCGATACCGCCCTCCAGGGTGGTGAGCAGATCCCAGTGGGAAATCTACGTCTGGAGGCAATCCATTCCCCCGGGCACACACCCGGACAGACCTGCTTCGATTTGGGGGATGGTCGCATCATTGTCGGCGATACCATCTTCGTTGGCGGCCCTGGCAAGACGTGGTCAGCCGAAGATTTCTGCACCACCATTAAAACCATGCAGCAGATTGTCTTCACCTGGCCAGACGAAACCCAATTCTTCCCCGGGCACGGTCCCAGCGGAGTCATTGGCGAGGAACGCCCTGCTTTCGAAGCCTTTGTCGCCCGCAGCTGGCCCGATGATTTACACGGCGATGTAACCTGGGAATGAAACATCAGGGATAGTCAAATTCCCAGCTATGGTGTTCTCAAAGTCCGTTGATAAAAAAGCCGTTTGCTGGTTGAGTGCGTTCCGCAGGCACGTAGGAATGTGTATCGAAACCGAAAACGGCGGCAAACTGGATTTCGATACGCCCTTCGAGCTACTCAATCAGCGTTTGCCTTAACTTTGAGAAAGCCATGAAATCCCATCCTCGCCTCACTGTTTTTATAGTCCATCGAGAGCAAAACCCTTGTTCATCTATGGTTAATTTGAATGAGCTCGAAATTTGATATAATTTGTCCGATAATAATTTGCTGCTAACCCTGTGCTATGCAAAAAAAACACTATCTTCTGCTATTCTTCCTTACATTCATCACGTTTGGCTTATTTGTCCAACCGGCCCAAGCTGCTGAAGACACCCAACCTACTGACGGAGCCGTAGTCTGCCTGCCGGGTGCCAACCTCAATATTGTCAGCGACTGTGCTCCCTCGGGCTCTGCACAATATTTAACGGAATTAGCCGACAATGGGATCACATTCCCATCCGAACCTTTCCCCGTTCAATATCCAGATTTTGCACTGAACTACGTCCCCCATCAATACGCCCAAGTACGTACCGATCAAGCTCCGGTTTATGGATCACTCGATCAAGCCATAGCTGGTGATGACAAAACTGCTATCCGGCGGATTGATTCTCCCTTCAGCTATATCTCCTACTATCAGGATACTGTCGTCGATGGTGCTCGTTATTACGAGATCGAATACAACAACTGGATGACCGCTTTCGATGTCAGCCGGGTAACTCCCCAAAGATTCCAGGGATTATCATTCACAAGCACGCCATCGCAACCTTTCGGCTGGGTGTTGAGTTATCTTAGCCAGACCAGCGGATATGTCGAGACCAAACGCACACCCGGCTATTCTACAGACGATTACACAGGTATTTTCTACAGCAACCATGATCTGGTCTGGGTTTATGATACTGCTAAAGCCGATGGCATCGAGTGGTATATGATCGGCCCGGATGAATGGGTGCCCCAATATGTCATCGCTCGTGTAATTCCCAACGCCACCCCACCTGAGGGAGTCACTGGCGACCGCTGGATCGAGGTCAATCTCTTCGAACAAACTGTTTCTGTTTATCAAGATAGGCAATTGATTTTCGCCTCGATCATCGCCAGCGGGCTCGATCCCTTCTGGACACAGCCCGGCCTCTTTCAGATCTACGAGAAATTAGAAAGCACACCTATGCGCGGCTCCTTCGAAGCCGACCGTTCGGATGCATACTACCTCGAAGACGTCCCCTGGACGATGTATTTTGATCAGGCCCGCGCCCTGCATGGCGCCTATTGGCGTGCAAATTTGGGTTTTCCCCAATCGCATGGCTGCGTCAACTTATCCATTGGCGATGCGCGCTGGCTCTTTGATTGGGCAAATCTAGGAGATTGGGTTTATGTTTGGGATCCCTCCGGTGAAACCCCAGACGATCCAGAATACTACGGCTCGGGGGGTGCGTAATAACAATCTTTCCAACAAAAGGAGTCGGCGAAACTTATCGCCGACTCTTCGATTCGGGGATTCTAATTAGTGGTAAACTTCCCGTGAATTTTGATCAAAACTTTATCGGTAAAAACAAGGATTTAGAGATTTTATGCTGACACTTCCTGAGAAGATCATTTTCATCATCGCCGTCATCATCAGCGGTGTGGTAACGTGGGGCGGCGTTCGACGCATAATTCATATCATCAACAAAGGCCAAGGGGGACCCGAGTGGGGTGTAGTTCCACAAAGAATAATATCCTCAATAAGTAAATTTATCACTCTCCAGCCAACGTGGAAGATACGCCCAATCGCCAGCATATTCCACGCTTTCGTGGCCTGGGGCTTCACCTTTTATCTGCTCGTTAATATTGGTGATGTACTTGGTGCTTATATCCCCGATTTTCATTTCTTAGGCAGGGGCATAATCGCTGGCCTTTACCGCCTGACAGCGAATATCCTGAGTGTAGCCGCTCTGGTTGGAATGGCCATCCTCATGGTACGTCGATTTGTAGTCAAACCACGGGAACTATCACATCCCGAAGATGTAATGCTACATCCTAAAGCACGCGCAGGGATCAAGCGAGACTCGGCCATTGTGGGTGTGTTCATCTTGCTTCATGTTGGTTTCCGCTTTTTAGGGGAAACGTTTACCCTGGCCTTGGAGGGGCACCTGGACCCTTGGCAACCGCTTGCCTCCGCGGTCTCTGCGTTGTGGACGGGTATTTCCCCCCTAGCCCTCACCGTGATGATCCATGTCTCCTTTTGGATGGCATTGGGGCTGATCCTGGCTTTCATGCCCTATTTCCCATATTCAAAACATATCCATCTATTTTTTGCACCGCTCAATTTCCTGCTCAAACCCGAGCGACGCTCCATGGGTGAACTCTCCCCACTAGACTTCGAAGATGAAACCATCGAACAATTTGGCGCGCTCACCCTCGAGGATTTGGGCTGGGAACAGATCATGGACGCCTACGCATGCATCATGTGCAACCGCTGCACCGAGGTCTGCCCAGCCAACACGACTGGCAAAGTATTGTCACCCGCGGCTTTGGAGATCAACAAGCGGTATTATCTAAATTATGCTGTAGAGACGCAGCATCCCGAAGGAGAGTCTCTACTAACAGATTTTGCCATCAACGAAGAAGCCATCTGGGCCTGTACAGCCTGCGGCGCCTGTGTGGACATCTGCCCGGTAGGCAACGAGCCAATGCGCGATATCCTCGATATCCGTCGCGGCCTGGTTTTGATGGAGAACAACTTCCCCGAACAATGGCAGACCGCGTTCCGCGGCATGGAACGCACCACAAACCCCTGGAACATCCCATCCACCGAACGCATGAAATGGGCCGAAGGGTTGCGAGTTCCCACTATTGAAGAAAACTCCGAGCCCGAATACCTTTGGTGGGTAGGCTGCGCCCCATCAACCGACAGCCGCGCGCAAAAGACCGCCAGGGCTTTCGCTGAGATTCTCAATCACGCTGGAGTGGATTATGCCGTTTTAGGTAAAAACGAAACCTGCACCGGGGACTCTGCCCGTCGGGCTGGCAATGAATATCTATTCTACGAATTAGCCACTGCCAACGTAGAGATTTTCAACGAAGTCAATCCAAAAAAGATCATCACCACCTGCCCCCACTGTTTGCACACGATTATGAACGAATACCCCGCTTTTGGCGGCGAATTCGAAGTAGTGCATCACACACAATTGATCAGCAAATTAATCGCTGAAGGAAAACTTCAATTATCCTCAGACATTGACCAATCATCCATTACCTTCCATGACCCTTGCTATCTCGGACGGCAAAACAATATCATCGCAGAGCCTCGTCAGGCACTCAAAGATTTGTCTGTTCCCCTGGTGGAAATGCCGCGCAGTGGGACGAAATCATTCTGCTGCGGCGCGGGCGGCGCCCAGATGTGGAAAGAAGAAGAACATGGTGATGAAGCTATCAACGCCAACCGCTTCCAAGAAGCCCAGGCCACAGAGGCTGACATTCTGGCCGTAGGCTGCCCGTTCTGTATGGTGATGATGAACGATGCTGCCAAAGACGCCAACGCCGCAGGTGGTTCTCAGGCTAGCGAGATGCAAGTATTGGATATCGCCGAAATTGTCGCCGAGCGATTAGAAAGATAACCAGCACTATCAAATAGCCAGTTTCAGATTCAGCTATAATCGGAGTGTAGATGCTGGAACAATTGTGAGGCCATATGCCAAAAAAGAATGCTACTAACCTTCCCTTACCCCCAGAAGAGATTATTAAAGATTATCGACTAGCCTACACGAGCCGTCAGGCCAGTCTAATAGGCCGCAGGGAGGTGCTAAGCGGTAAAGCAAAATTTGGTATTTTCGGCGATGGCAAAGAAGTTCTTCAACTTGCCATCGCTCGTTCATTTAAGAAAGGGGATTGGCGTTCAGGATACTACCGCGATCAAACCTGGATGTTCGCACTTGGTGTGCTTACAATCCAAGAATTTTTCGCCCAACTCTATTCCCACGCCGACGTCGAGGCTGAACCAGCTACCGCAGGACGTTCGATGAACGCGCATTACGCCACTCGCTACCTCGACTCTAATGGGAATTGGCTTCCCCAATCGGACACGTTCAACATTGCCGCCGATGTTTCCCCAACAGGATCACAAATGCCTCGTCTGGTTGGTTTAGCACTCGCTTCTACGTTATATCGTAATATCGAGGAGTTGAAAGAATTTGACCAATTCTCATCAGAAGGTAATGAGGTTGCCTGGGGGAGTATCGGCAATGCATCAACCGCAGAGGGCATGTTTTGGGAGTCAGTTAATGCTATTGGTGTGCTGGGTTCTCCAGCCATAATCTCTGTATACGATGACGGTTATGGCATTTCGGTGCCTAACCAATTCCAGATGGTTAAAGAGAATATTTCTGCAATCCTGAGCGGCTTTCAGCGTGAACCCTCCCTGGAAGATAGCTGTGAACGTGGCTATGATATCTACAATGTGCGCGCCTGGGATTACTCCGCACTCATCGACGTTTACGAAGCTGCTGCCAACACAGCACGAGAATACCATATCCCCGCGCTGGTACATGTCAGCGAGGTAACACAGCCGCAGGGTCACTCGACCTCGGGCAGCCATGAACGCTACAAAACGAAAGAAAGATTGCAATGGGAAGCTGATTTCGACTGTATCGCAAAAATGCGTGCGTGGATGCTTGAAAACGAAATCATCAGTGATGAAGAACTCGCTAATTTTGAAAAAGTAGACCGCAAAACTGTAGAGAAGGCCAGAGCCGCTGCTTGGGATGCATTTCTTCAACCGATCTTATCGGAGCGCGATGAAGCCAAAGCCTTGTTGGAAAAATTATCGAAAGAGTCGGCGGCCAGCAAAGAGATTTCGCAGATCGTTTCGAAATTAACTGCGATACCCAACCCCCTGCGCCGTGATATCCACAGCGCACTGCACAACGCTTTGCGCATCACACGCGGCGAAAATGTTGCTGCCAGGAACAAATTACTTGCCTGGAAACAAGAGCATAACAAAAGTACTGAAGAGCGGTATTGCTCCCACCTTTACAGCCAAACTGATGAATCCGCACTTAAAGTGGAAGAAACTAAACCAGCTTACAGGGAAGATGCAACGAATATCCCGGCTTTCGAGATATTAAACACCTGCTTTGATGCAGTCTTGGCGCGCGACCCTCGAGTAGTAGCTTTTGGTGAAGATGTCGGCCAGCTCGGAGATGTTAACCAGGGCTTTCATGGCCTTCAGGAAAAGTATGGTTCTTTACGCGTAATGGATACCGGCATCCGTGAAGTGACTATCCTGGGGCAAGCCATTGGTCTGGCAATGCGCGGCCTACGCCCAATTTGTGAAATCCAATATCTCGATTATTTGCTTTATGCGTTGCAGCTAATGTCCGATGACCTGGCCACATTACGATGGCGCACCAAAGGAGGGCAAAAAGCCCCGGTGATCATT
Source organism: uncultured Anaerolineales bacterium (assembly GCA_964419495.1). GTDB lineage: Bacteria > Chloroflexota > Anaerolineae > Anaerolineales > UBA11858 > NIOZ-UU35. Next base: position 20,606 of record CAYQQX010000023.1, on the reverse strand, counting down.
CGGACGCGCGGCCACAGATTGGAGGGTATTTGGCATTCGGGTTCTCCCATGGCTGGCTTGATTCACCTGGTACGCGGTATGTACGTTTTGGTGCCACGCAATGCCGTTCAGGCCGCAGGTTTCTATAACACCCTACTGAAATCAGATGACCCTGGGGTCATTGTTGAAGTTCTCAACGGCTATCGTTTACGCGAACGTCTGCCCGATAATATCGGCGAAATCACCACTCCAATAGGTGTACCAGATATCTTGCGAACCGGCTCCGATGCCACCTTAGTCACTTACGGGGCAATGTGTCGAATCGCTATCGACGCGTCGGAAAAACTGAGCCAGGCTGGGATTAATTTGGAAGTCATCGACGTGCAATCGTTATTACCTTTCGATCGTCATAATATTATCTTGCAGTCGCTCAAGAAAACGAACCGCATCATTTTCGCCGATGAGGATGTCCCTGGTGGAACAACAGCTTATATGATGCAGGAAGTCATCGAGAAGCAAGGGGGGTACTACTGGCTAGATTCGGCACCTCGCACACTCACTTCAAAATCTCATCGCCCAGCCTATGGTTCCGATGGCGACTATTGGTCTAAACCGAGTGTTGAAGATGTCTTTGACGCGGTGTATGAGATGATGAGTGAAGTAGAGCCTGGCAAATACCCGGAAATCTACTAGTGAACCGCTCACTGTACACCGTTTACTGACTACTGGAGAACCCTATGCCCAAAAAAGTAACAGTCCCCCTTCTTGGTGAAGGTGTTGAAGAAGTCACCATCGTCAACTGGCTCAAAGCTGAAGGCGACTCGGTGGAAGAATATGATGGCCTGGTTGAGGTCGAAACGGATAAAGTTGTCACAGAAATTGTCAGCCCAGCCACGGGGACTATTCTCAGAATAGATTTCCCTAATGAAGGCGAAGTTGTCAATGTTGGCACTGTATTAGCCTGGATTGGTCAGCCCGGGGATGAAATTTCTGATGACGCTGCACAACCCGAAGCGGATGCTCTCGCGGGGGCTGAGGAGCCTGTCCTGAGCGAAGTCGAAGGAGTAGAGGAGACCCCAAAAGCGGCACTCATCCCCGAAGGGCGTCCCGTTACTCCTGCTTCGGGGCGAGATTCATCTTTGGGCTTTATCTCACCCGTGGTAGCACGCATCGCAGCGGAACACAATATTAATCTATCCCAAATTAAGGGCACCGGGCGCGGCGGACGCATCACAAAAAATGATGTTCTGGCGCTCATCGATTCTGCGCCCCGCTCCCCGCTGCCAGCTTCCGGGAGCATCATCCCCCATACCATCACACGCAAACGCATCGCCGAGCATATGGTGATGAGCAAACATACATCACCGCATGTGACTACCGTGATGGAAGCTGATTTGAGCAGCGTAATGGCACATCGTAAAACCCATAAAGATGCCTTTGCCCAAGACGGCACCAGATTGACTTTCACATCCTATTTCGTATCTGCCACCGCTGAGGCGCTGAAAGCTTTCCCTATGGTAAATTCATCCTGGACAGATGATGGCATCATGCTTCATCAAGATGTCAACATCGGCATGGCGACCGACCTGGGTGAAGAGGGCTTGATCGTCCCGGTGATCAAGCGCGCTGATGAATTATCCCTGTTGGGCATTTCCCGGGCAGTCAATGATCTTGCCAACCGCGCCCGAACAAAGAAGTTAGTAGCTGCTGACGTGAAAGAAGGCACATTCAGCATCACCAATCATGGCGTCAGCGGATCGTTGTTCGCTGCCCCGATCATCAACCAGCCCCAATGCGCTATTTTAGGCGTGGGCGCAATAAAGAAGCGCGTGGTTGTGATCACAGACGAAGCTGGGAACGACGCCATGGCCATCCGCCCAATGGTATACCTGAGCCTGACCTTCGATCACCGCATCCTGGACGGGGCTGGTGCTGATCATTTTCTGGCGAAGGTGGTAGAATCCCTCGAGAATTGGCAATAGACTACAACTGCACGGGTGAAAACCTTGGCAGTTTTATTTTGCGACAAAAAACAAGGAGAATTCCATGAGCAATTACGACGTTATCGTCATTGGTGCGGGCCCGGGGGGCTATGTTGCCGCGATCCGTGCCTCACAATTAGGATTAAAAACTGCAATCGTCGAAAAGGAATGGCTCGGGGGCGTTTGCCTGAATATCGGCTGTATCCCATCGAAGTCTCTGTTAAAAAATGCTGAGGTAGCGCATTTGCTGCGCACGGGCAGCCGGACTTTCGGTTTTTCTTTCGACAACCTTAAACTAGATTTCAGCAAAGCGGTCAAACGCAGCCGCCAGGTTTCAGGGCGATTGACCAAGGGTGTCGGATTCTTGATGAAGAAGAACAACATCGACGTGCACATGGGAACAGCCAAGCTGACGACAAAAGACACGGTTGCCGTAACCGATGAAGAAGGCAAAGTCCAAGAACTGAAAGCCAAGAACATCATCATAGCCACAGGAGCCAGCCCGTTCATTATTCCGGGCGTGGAAATTGACGGCGAGAAGGTGGTCACCTATCGAGAAGCTATTCTGCAGGATAAGTTACCTGAATCCGTGATCATCGTTGGCTCAGGAGCAATCGGGGTCGAATTCGCCACTGTGTGGAATTCGTACGGCGTGGATGTGACCATTGTCGAGATGCTGCCGCGCCTGGTACCGTTGGAAGATGAAGAAGTCAGCGCAGAATTAGGCAAGGCATTTAAGAAGAGTAAGATCAACGCTTTGACGGGCCACAAAGTAGAATCAATTGAGACCACCAAGAAAGGTGTCAAAGTGGTGGTATCCAACGAAGATGGCGAGCAAACATTGGAAGCCGAACAAGCCCTGATGGCCATTGGATTCCGCCCCAACGTAAGTGGAATTGGTCTTGAAGAAGTAGGCGTCAAGCTGACCGACGGCGGCGCCATTGAGATTGATGAACGCATGGCCACCAATATCCCAGGGATTTGGGCGATTGGCGATGTAACCGCCAAGCTGATGCTGGCACACGTGGGTTCTGCTCAAGGCATGATCTGTGCGGAGAATATCGCCGGCGTGGAGACGAACACCCTGGATTACGAGATGATGCCTCGAGCAACATACTGCCACCCCCAGGTAGCATCTTTCGGTATTACCGAAGAACAGGCGGTGGAACGCGGCTATGAAGTCAATGTTGGTCGTTTTCCCTTCCAGGCTAATGGGAAAGCCCTGGGATTGGGTGAATCAGCCGGTTGGGTCAAGATCGTCTCTGACGCAAAGTACGGCGAGATCCTGGGCGCGCATATGATAGGCCCCGAGGTCACCGAACTGCTCCCCGAGTTGACCATCGCCCAAATGATGGAACTGACAGCAGCGGAGATCGCCCGCAACGTACATGCTCACCCCACTCTGAGTGAAGTGCTCATGGAAGCGGCGCACAGTGTGGAAGGTCACGCCATTCATATCTAAATTACTCATCGAAAAATAGCGAAGTGTAACCACGAAGGCACGAAGACTCAAAGAATGGAATTTGAACTTCGTGCCTGGCCAACGGCCCGCCTGCCCGAAGGGCTGCGTGGCGTGTGTCTTGGTGTGAAAATATGAATCTCAATACTCAACTTCTTCAACAGTTAGATAACGCACGAGCCAGACTCAACGCGGTTTTGGAAACGGTCAATCCCCAAAGCGAACTAAATCCAGGTATAACCGTTAAGGATATGTTAGCCCATATCGCTGCCTGGGATGAAGTGTGTGTGGATTCTTTACGCCTTCTGGTTGCAGGGGAAGAACCGCCAGTGACAGTCACGCAAGGGATTGATGCCTTCAACGACAAAGCCACAACATCCTACAGCGATTTTGGTTATGAAGAAGTTCTCCAGAAACTGGAGATGAATCGACAGCAATTTACTGCCATTATCGATGCCATGCCCGAAAAAATGCTCACAATGGAGTATACGGTCCCGTGGGGTGGATTAGGAACGGTTAGTGGAATTGTGAAGATCCTATCCGAACATGAAGAAGAACATGCTGATGAAGTAGAGAATATTCAAAGGAGACATAAATGACAACGCAGAACCAAGCACCGATCTACCAACGCCCTATCGAGATACTTCAGAAACTTGTTCAATTTGATACTACCAACCCTCCGGGAAACGAAGCCGAATGCATCTCCTATATCAACAACCTGCTGCACAAGGCTGGTATCGAAACGACGCTATTGGCAAAAACACCCCAACGCCCTAATTTGATCACTCGCTTGAAGGGGCGCGGTGAAGCACCTCCACTGCTATTGTATGGCCACGTTGATGTCGTTACTACGGCCAACCAACAATGGAGCCATCCCCCCTTCGAAGGAAAAATCATCGATGACTATATCTGGGGACGCGGAACGCTAGACATGAAGGGTGGCGTGGCTATGATGCTCTCGGCATTCCTGCGCGCCAAAGATGAAGGATTAGCCACTGCAGGGGATATCGTGTTGGCTATTCTCAGCGATGAAGAAGATGGCGGTGATTTCGGCGCTAAGTTCCTAGTTGAAGAGCACCCTGAACAATTCGAAGGGATCCGCTACGCATTGGGGGAATTTGGCGGTTTCACATTGCACATTGCTGGAAAACGTTTCTATCCCATTCAAGTTATTGAAAAACAGATCTGTTGGATGAAGGCGACAGTCCAAGGTCAGGGTGGTCACGGTTCACTACCTGTTCGTGATGGAGCCATGGCCAAATTGTCGAAATTCCTGGGGCAATTGGATCAGCAATGGCTGCCTCCCCATGTGACTCCTGCTGCCAAGATGATGTTCAATGCTATCGCAACGAATGTTGGCGGCCTCTCCGGATTGGTTCTTGGTCAATTGACCAATCCTGCTATGACAGATCGCATCCTGAAACTTCTGGGGGAACGAGGTCAGCTGTTTGCACCAATGCTGCATAACACGGTCAGTCCGACTATCTTACACGCCAGTGACAAGGTTAATGTGATCCCCAGTGAGGTTTCTGTTGAATTGGACGGGCGTTTGCTCCCAGGCTTTTCTCCCGAAGATATGATTGCTGAACTACGCGCGATCGTCGGGGACGATGTAGCACTAGAAGTGGTGCGTCACGATCCCGGTCCAGCTGAGCCTGATATGGGCATGTTTAACACACTCAAAGATATCCTTGCCGAGGCTGATCCCGGCGGAATACCCATACCATTTCTGATGACTGGTGTCACCGACGGGCGCTTCTTCTCAGAGTTAGGCATCCAGACGTACGGCTTTATCCCCATGAAGCTACCGGAAGATTTCAATTTTTCAGCATCTGTACACGCCGCGGATGAGCGTATCCCCGTCGAGGCAGTTGAGTTTGGGGCAAACGCGATTTATCAAGCTTTGCAAAGATTTGGGAAATGAGCGCAAGGAATTGGGTGCACTAATTCGCAAGTGTACCCAATCCTTGCAAAATTAATCCGTCAGCGTCAAATCCCCCCAGGTCATAGGTCGGGCAAGATTCCTGGTGGGAACATTCGAGATCATACTCTGCTGCACAGACTGCCCACCAAGATCATTATCGGAGACTGAAAAAGCAAACCCAAAATGCTGCCCCTTATAGGGATTGACACCGAAAACACTCCACGGGATGGCTAATTCGATGTGGTAGCCGTTGGCTGTAGGCAAAATTCCAATCTGAACTTGGGAGCGAGACCCTTCCACGATCGTTGGGAACCAGAGATAGGCCTCGGGGTTATTGCCTTTGCTGGTAAATCCAGGGGACACACCCAATTGGTAGTCATCATTACTCAACGTGTTCAGATAGTAGTCTCCCCCAACATTAGTATCTAGCAAAATTTCAACGCTATCACCTTTGAAGAGATTCTTTTTAGTTTCATTTTGCTGATAGAACTCATCCTTAACGCGGGCTCCAACGTACATGAAATTTCCATCCCAACCGACCATGACATTGGCGGTTAGGTCCGCTTCATCACTGATCTTGTCAGCCCCGTACACGGCATTCGCCGCGGGATAAATCCCTAAACTCCAATCACTCAGATCCCCATTGATATTGGGCGGGCTGCTCATATAAGCTGCAGCGATACTCGCCCCTGCGCGCATTCCCGGACCGGCATAAGAGGTCGTGGGGGTTAGTGTTATTGTCGGAACGGGTGTATTCGTTGGTTCAGGTGTATTCGTTGGAAATGGGGTTTGCGTTGGCGCAGGCGTTTCAGGCGTGGGACTGGCTGCATCCGCACCAGACTGAATGTCTGCACCCTGTGCTTCGTCAGCAGTCATTGTAGGGAGCATATCAGTCGGGGTCGGTTGGCTCGTCTGCAAAATGTCAATGATCGCTGTGCGAGTCAAATCTGGTGTGGACGTGGGTATCACTGCCGGAGCTGGACTGCCGAAATAATTGCAGGCCAAGATACTGAGGATCAGAAAAACTACTGATAATGCGATGTTATGATTTGGGGATTTCATAATACTTCTCTCATGGAGTGTACCCAGATTACTTCCTGCTGTTTCAAACTACATTATACGTTACAGGATTCGTGCCTGATATTCCCCAAAGGTACTATGCATTAAATCAGAAATGGCCAATGTGAGAAAACGAACTAGGCTTAAAGCAAAATCTCCACTTTTCCTGAAATGTATTGGTGAGCAGGTGAGTGGAAAGCACCCGGTCGTTTAAATTCGAAGGCGGCCATCTGGCCGCCTTTTCATATCTGCCTTTTAGCAGAAACCCCACCATGCCGTGTGCAACTAAGTTTTGAACCTGCTTTCGCAGGTATTGGCCTTCATCGGTAGATCCACCTTGGCCGAAGCCTATCGCGTCACTAACGTAATATCAGGCCAGAAAAAAGTAAGTGTTGGCTCAAAACGCATGGGCTGCATCACGAACACAGCAGGGTATAAATTTTATACCATAAAAAAATATCTGTGGGAAGGTACTTTTGTTCTAACCAAAGAATTTCTAATGTTTCACGGATACACCCTGTTTATTGTGCGCGGGAATGGAATTGTTTCACGGATGTGGTGAATGCCGCACATCCATGTAACTGTGCGCTCAACGCCTAAACCAAAGCCACTATGGGGCACGCTACCAAAGCGGCGCAGCTCCATATACCACTTATAAGCCTCTTCGGGAAGTTCATGCTCATGGATGCGTTGGAGCAATTTCTCCGGGTCTGAGATACGCTCGCTGCCGCCAATGATCTCACCATATCCCTCGGGGGCCAACAGGTCGACACTCTTGCATACTTCGGGGCGACCAGGCCAGGGTTCCATGTAGAAAGCCTTCACCTGAGTAGGATAGCCATACACAAATACAGGCTTGTCGAATTGCTTGGTCAAGGCGGTTTCGTGAGGGGCACCAAAATCTTCTCCCCACTCGAAAGCCAGCAGCTTCTTCTCTTCGGGGTCTTCAGTCTGTTCACGGATCTCGGCGATCATCTCGACGGCTTTGTCGTAGGATATGCGCGGGAATGGTGGTGTCACCTTTTCGAGAGCCGTTGTGTCGCGACCTAAAGAAGCCAGTTCAGGAGCGCGATCTTCTAAAACTCGTTTGACGATGTGAGAGACAAATTGTTCCTCGATCTCCATAATTCCATCGAGGTCACAGAATGCCACTTCAGGCTCAACCATCCAAAATTCAGTCAGGTGACGGCGGGTTTTGGATTTCTCAGCCCGGAACGTGGGGCCAAAACAGTAAACTTTCTGAAAGGCGTAGATATTGGCCTCATTGTACAGTTGCCCCGTTTGGGCCAGGTATGCTGTGCCTTCATCAAAGTAGGGAGTCCCAAAAAGCGTAGTTGTCCCTTCGGCGGCCGCGGGTGTCAGGATGGGCGTATCCATATTGATATAGCCATTGGTATCCAACCACTCACGGATTGCGCTGACTACCGTGGATCGGATGCGCAGGATCGCCCATTGGCTGGGCATGCGCAACCAAAGGTGACGGTTTTCCATCGCAAAATCGGTGCCATGCTCTTTGAGGGACATGGGGTACTCATCATCGGCAACCTGGATCACTTTGATCCCGGTGATTCCGATCTCGAAACCACCAGGGATACCTGGGGCGCGGTCATCGGCACGAACCAAACCTGTGATCTCCACTGATGATTCCTGAGTCAGGCGAACAATTTCTTCAAAAATTTCTTCAGGAAGATCACCTTTAAAGGCCACGCATTGCACAAAGCCATAGCCATCTCGGACGAGCAAGAAAACCAATTTACCCTTTCGGGTGCGGTTATAAACCCAACCTTTAATAGTGACCTCTTGGTCAGCGTAATCATTGATGTTTTCGATGTGGATAAGTGTAGACATAATTTCTCCTTCGACTGATCAATCCAAATCTGCGCTGATATGTAATTCTTTGAGTTGCGCGGCTTCTACGGGCGAGGGCGCGCTGGCCATGACATCGCGGGCGTTTTGGTTCTTGGGGAAGGCAATCACCTCACGGATATTGGGTTCTCCTGCCAGGATCATACAAATTCGGTCAATCCCAGGGGCGATACCACCATGAGGAGGCGTGCCATATTCGAAAGCCTCTAACATATGGCCAAAGCGCTCTTGCGCGACTTCGGGTTCCAGACCAATCAGATCAAAAACTTTCGTTTGCAGTGCGCGGTCGTGAATACGGATCGAGCCACCGCCAACTTCATAGCCATTGAGCACCATATCGTATTGTTGGCCGCGAGCTTTGCCAGGATTACCATCCAGCAAGGCGATATCCTCTGGCATTGGCGATGTAAACAAGTGATGGCTGGGATCCCAGCGCTCTTCTTCAGCGTTATACATCACAAAGGGGAAGTCAACTACCCAACAGAAACCCAACACATCAGGGTCAACCAATTCGAGGCGCGCGCCCAAGAATTCTCGCAAACGGCCCAAACTCTCAAAGGTGATTTCCGGAGCTGCAGCGACAAAGAGCAGCAAATCACCGGGTTCAGCTTCGAAGCGCGATTTGATTTCTGTCAAAGTTTCCTCGGAGAGGAATTTGGCAAAGGAGGAGCGCTGTTCACCCTCTGAAGTCAGCGCAATATATGCCAAGCCCTTGGCACCATATTGAGCAACGTACTCCGTCAATTCTTCGATCTGCTTGCGGCTGTAATCGCCCAGGCCACTGGCTTTGATGCCGCGCACATGGCCGCCGCTCTCAGCAACACTCTCAAAGACGCGGAAACCGCTGCTGGCTGCTAAATCGGTGATATCGACGAGTTCCATGCCAAAACGGATATCCGGGTTGTCTTTACCAAAGCGCGTCATCACTTCATCATAAGTGAAGCGCGGCCATGGGGTTGCGAGAAGCTTCTTTTCAGGGACAATTTCAGCAACCAGCTTAGTGAAGAGATTTTCCGCCAAACTCATTATATCTTCGCGTTCGACGAAGGACATCTCCAAATCAAGCTGGGTGAATTCAGGTTGACGATCACCACGTTGATCTTCATCTCGGAAACAGCGCGCAATCTGGAAATATCGTTCCATGCCGGCGACCATGAGCAGTTGTTTGAGCTGCTGAGGCGATTGAGGCAGGGCGTAAAACTCTCCAGGGTGAACGCGTGATGGAACCAGGTAGTCGCGCGCGCCCTCGGGGGTGGTCTTAAAGAGGATAGGTGTTTCTACTTCCAAAAAGCCACTCTCGTCCAAATAATCTCGGATGAACTTAATCACTTGATGGCGTAATATCAGGTTGCGGCGCATACGCTCCTTGCGCAAATCGAGATAGCGATAGCGAAGCCGTACCTGCTCATCGATTTCTTCTTCTTTATTTATATAGATCGGAGGCGTCTTGGCAGGGTTGAGTACCTTTACATCCGAAACTTTGACCTCAATTTCGCCGGTGGACATCTCTGGATTGATCATGCCTTCCGGGCGTTTGTTCACCTTTCCTTTTACCTGAATAACCCACTCCGAGCGGACAGGCTCCATGGCCTTGTGCGCATCAGGGAATTGCTCTGAGTTGGTGACAATTTGGACCATACCAAAGCGGTCGCGCAGATCCATAAAGGTAACACCACCATGGTCGCGCCGGCGATGAACCCAGCCTGCCAGGGTTACTTCTTGTTCAGCGTGTTCAGCGGTCAGTTCACCGCATTTGTGGGTTTTATACATAAGAGCCTCCGTGTAATGAGATCGAAATTATGTCAAATGATCTAAAGAATAAATAAAGTCAAGAAGATTCGAATATCAACAATTTGTAAGCTGCTCCCGCATTGGGGTGCTGCAAATGCCGATACGGAACACTTGCTATAAAAACTTGTAAGCTACTCTCCCAGTGCTATCATCCTCCGGACATGCTTCGCATGCGCTGGGGTTCAAGGCGAGGCGGAATCCTATCCGCCATCGCCTTATCCATGTGCACGAGCACATGGGCTGAGAAGCCATTATGGAAACGGCAATTGGCATATTCGCAAGGTACTACCCCAATGCTCTTGCATTGGGGGGCATCAGATGCCGCTTTAGATGCGGCGTCTCTAACGTTCGGAAAATGCCGATACAGAAACGGTTTATCACAGAATTGTAAGCTGCTCCCCCAGTTCTCATGAACTGGGATGCATCAGATGCCGCTTTGGATGCGGCTTCTGATGCAAAAAAAAACGCCCTTTGCTCGAGGCATCGGGCGATCGGTTCGAAATGATCAGGTTTAGAAATCTGATAGCCTGCACCGTACCGCCCGACGTTCGTTGTCGGAGGTATTAGCATCATTATTATTGTTATTCAGCAGGCTGGTCAAATTCATCATTATCTTCTTTCCAGATTTCAGCGGATTATATCATAGGAATTTCTTGAACGGGAACCAAATACCAAAGGAAAAAATCAAATCTCTTCACAAGCCATAGGAATGCTTGGCAGACGATCCTGCGCCTCGGGCGTCGTAACAAATTCCCAGAAACTAAGTTGAGCGCGCGTTGGAGCGTTAACCGTATTGCGCACCATGAAAATTGTCCTCTGGAGATCCATCCCAGAAACACTAACTTCAGCAATATTGCCTAATTCCAAACCCCTCGTAGCAGCCAGGCGTGAAATGAAGGCGATCCCTATGCCTTCCTCCACGGCCATTTCAATGGCTTCGGCATTACCCAATTCCATGGCTACATTGAGCATCTCGGGATAGATATCATGTTGTCGCAAAGCATCAAGGAATACTTCGCGAGTACCTGCAGCTTCTTCACGTAGGATGATGGGCTCGTCTAATAAATCATCAGGATAGATCTGAGGGTAGTCAGCCCAAGGATGATCTGCGGGGACAACCAGAATAACATCATCTGTAAATAGCTCTTTATACTCTAAATCACGTCCCTCGATCTTTTTACTGGATACACCCAAAGCCACATCCCCAATCGCCAATTTGTTAAGAACACTTTTACGGCTGGTAACATCAACATTGATGCGAACCATGGGGAATTGTTGACGGAAAAGCGCGATCAACCCCGGGAGCAAGTATTTCCCCGAAGCAGTGGAGCAACCCACCGTCATTTCTCCCACGACTTCACCCTGAAGTGAAACCATAGTTTCGTCCAGTCGACGAGCTAACCCAATCACCTCTTTGGCCAAGGGTTCCAATACCTGGCCCGCTTCGGTCAAACACATTGAACGGCCCTGTCTGATGAACAGCTTTACTCCAAAGCGATCTTCGAGACCGTTAATTTTTTGGCTTATGGCCGGCTGGGTTAAATGCAGCTTCCTCCCGGCTTTGCTGAAATTATTGCATTCAGCGGCTTCTACGAAAACAACGAGATCATCAATACTCAACATAAGCAAACCTTCTCAATCTTTATAAGCAATCAAAATAATATGCATCATTAGAATTAATCATATACTAATATAAGTCAATCTAATATTCAAGTGTGACAATTGTAACTTTTAGTTATATATGCTTATGGGGAGAATCTAGATGTATTTGGTCACGGCTTGATCCATGATTAAATGCTCTCTTGTGGAATCCACAAACAGATATCCACAAATCGGTACCAGGAAGGCATAACGTTCAATAGAAAGAAAAGGAGAGTGCATACTATGCATTACATGTTTAAGAAATCCAGTGTACGCTTTGGCTTGCTTGTCGGCTCTTTGCTGATCGTAGGCATCATCTTTGGATTCGCTGCCCTCGCAGGCCCAGCATATGCTGGTGAGGAAGAACCCCCTGACCATAGCCTGTTCCCCCAACTCCAGGCGGAGTTTGCAACAGGCCCTGAGGTCACCCAAGCTTGTCTGGAATGCCATGTCGACGCTGGCTCCCAAGTCATGGCTACGACTCACTGGACTTGGGAATACACCACCGAAGACGGACAGCAACTCGGTAAGAACAACGTCATCAACAACTACTGTGTCGCAGTTGCTTCCAACTGGCCTCGCTGTACAAGCTGCCATGTCGGTTATGGCTACTCCAACCCTGAGGCATTCGCCGAAATGGGAGAGGGTAACGTTGACTGTCTCGTTTGTCACGATACAACCGGTACATATAAGAAATTCCCCACTGGTGCAGGTCATCCTACGTATGAAGAGAAAGTCTTCCCAGCTGGACCAGGCGAACCTTACGGAAAACCCTGGACACCCCCGGATCTGGCCGCTATCGCGCAAGCTGTTAGTATGCCAACCCGTGCTAACTGTGGTTCCTGCCACTTCACTGGTGGCGGCGGTCCTAACGTCAAGCACGGTGATCTGGATGTTTCCATGGTCAACCCGAGCTACGAAGTTGACGTCCACATGGACGCTGAAGGCTTGAATTTCACCTGTCAGGCTTGCCACACCACAGAAGAACACGCCGTTGCCGGCAGCCACTACGAGTATGATCTGGCCAGTGAATCTGCGTTGAAGACCTGTGAAACTTGCCACACCGACGCTGCTCACGAAAATGAAGCTCTCAACACACACACTGCACGCGTCGCTTGTCAGACCTGCCACATTCCCACTTACGCTAAAGAACAATACACCAAGACTTGGTGGGACTGGAGCACAGCTGGCGATCTGAAAGATGGCGAAGGCGATTTCGAAGGCCGCAAAGTTTGGACAGTCAAGAAAGACGAGAACGGCAACAAGATCTTCATGTCCCCCAAAGGTACCTTCGAGTGGGGCATTGGCCTGACCCCAGACTATTTATGGTTCAATGGCGATGCTACTTTCATCACCTTGGATGACGAATTTGATCCTGAAACCGTTGTTCCAATCAACGTTCTAGGTGGTGATCGAGCGGATGAAACAGCCGTTATCTTCCCAATGAAATCCTTCTACGCAATTCAGCCTTTCGATGCTGGCACCAACAAACTGGTTGTCCCCAACCTGTTCCCAACTAACCCAGAAACTGCATATTGGAAGAACTGGGACTGGGCCTTAGCTGCCCAAGGCGGTCAGGCTGTTGTAGGTCGCGAATTCAGCGGTGAGCTTGGCTGGGTCAATACAGTCATGTACTGGCCTCTGACTCACCAGGTGTCCCCTGCTGACCAGGCTCTTGCATGCGAAGCATGCCACAGCGCTGAAAGTATTCTGGACTTCATCGCCCTGGGTTACTCTGAAGAAGAAGCTGCGAAACTGCAGACCTTCCCGCCCGGAGAATAATCCACAAAGTTGTATCATCCTTCTAGGATGCGCGCCGGTAACGGCGCAACCAACATTGAGCGCTACCAGCCTTCCTGGTGCGCCAACAGCCCTCAGAAATGGGGGCTGTTATTTTTTGTGCAATAAAGAGCATTTGTAATCATGCAATATTGACTATATAGGTCATATTATATATATCATGCGTCTCTTGTGACACATGTCACTATAGAAGTAAGGATTGCATATGTTATATTTTTCACCGATGGATGTATGTGCATAAGCGCATATCTTGATAATTACAAAAACGGTTATAAGGATAATAAAATGAGCTTACGGGATGAAATCAACAAATTACACGCAAACATTTGTAGTGGACTTGCAGACCCCACTCGAATCCTGATCCTGTATACATTGCACGATCGTCCTCACAATGTCAGCGAGCTCTCTGAGAGCTTGGAACTCCCCCAACCTACAGTATCACGCCACCTAAAAGTCTTACGAGAACGACAAATGGTTTTGGCCAAACGCAATGGTCAAGCCGTATTCTACTCATTGGCCGATGCCCGCATCATTGAAGCAATGGATCTGTTACGGGCAGTGTTGGCTAGCCGATTGCAAGATCAAGGCGAACTGGCAGATTCAGTTAATCAAAAAACATCAGCATAAATTATCAAATAATTCAGGAGATTCTTCATGAAAACATTTTTGATCCTCGGTGCGGGAACTGGTGGAACCATGGTTGCCAATAAAATGGCCCATGAACTTGATCCCCAGGAATGGCGCATCATCATCGTCGATAAATTCGAAACCCACTATTACCAACCTGGTTTCTTGTTCATTCCTTTCGGCATCTATTCTCCCAGCGATGTCATCAAACCCAAACGGGATTTCATTCCCCATAACGTCGAATATGTTTTGTCTGATATCGAATTGATCGAACCAGATAATAATCGTGTGATCCTCACAAAAGAAAATAAGGTCATTAATTACGATTATTTGGTCGTTGCTACGGGAACCCAAACCCATCCCGATGAAACTGAGGGCATGACCGAAGACGGCTGGTACGAGAACAAATTCGATTTCTATACCATTGAGGGCGCAACAGCCTTGAGCCGCTTCTTGAAATTCTGGAAAGGTGGCCGCCTGGTGGTAAACGTCACTGAAATGCCCATCAAATGTCCAGTTGCTCCTTTGGAATTTCTGTTCCTGGCGGATTGGTTCTTCCACGAGCGCGGCATCCGTGACAATGTAGAAATCACATATGTAACCCCATTGGATGGAGCGTTCACAAAGCCCCGTGCATCATCAATCCTTGGCGGTATGCTCGAACAAAAGAATATCAACCTTGTGCCCGAATTTAATATTGGGTGGGTTGACAACGAAAAGCAGGCCATTGTCTCTTATGATGAACAAGAAGCTGAATACGATCTTCTTGTTACCATTCCCACTAATATGGGCGCCGAAGTAATTGACCGCTCAGGCATGGGTGACGAACTCAATTATGTCCCCATTGACAAACACACGCTTCAATCCAATAAATGGGAAAATGTTTGGGTAATTGGCGATGCAGGAAATGCACCAACATCCAAGGCCGGATCTGTGGCTCACTTCATGTTGGATGTGCTCATTGAGAATATACTGCGCCATATGGAAGGGTTGGAACCGCTGCCCAAATTTGACGGACATGCCAACTGTTATATTGAATCTGGCTTCGAAAAAGGCATCCTGATTGACTTCAACTACGATGTCGAGCCCCTTCCTGGGAAGTTCCCCCTACCTGGATTTGGACCTTTCTCATTGCTCAAAGAATCAGAAGCCAACCACTGGGGCAAGATGGCCTTCCGCTGGATCTATTGGAATATCCTTCTCAAAGGTGGCGAAATGCCTTTTGAGTCCCAAATGACCATGGCTGGAAAGTGGGCCTAGAGGAGGCTATGATGGCTGAAGATTTGGCCCTGCTCCACCAAAAAGTTGACCTGCTCACAGAGCAAGTTGCCGCCCTGACCACCCATGCGGAGGTTCAACAGCGCCGGCAGCGCGAGTTCGACGAACTCAAGAATGATGCTATTCCCATCGTCAATCATATGATTAAGTTGAGCATCGATGAGTTGGCCGATATCGGCACTGATTTCGAAATCGAAGATTTAATTTTCCTACTGAAAAGAGTTATCCGCAACACAAATTTGTTGATGACGATGTTCGACCGGTTCGAGGCTTTGATGGGAATCGCCGATGAAACCGAACTATTGGGCAAACAGGTTTTCAACTACACTGTTGAACAATTAGACAAGTTCGAACGGGAAGGCTATTTCGACTTCGCCCGAGAAAGCTGGCTAATCGTAGAGAGAATTGTGGCAGAATTTTCCGAGGAAGATGTGCGTGCCTTGGGAGACAACGTGGTCACTATCCTGAACACGGTTCGCAGTATGACCCAGCCTGAAATTATGTCCCTGGCTAATAATGCTATGGGTGCCATCCAGGAAGATATCCCAGAAACCGAAAAAGTATCCACCTGGAAATTACTGCGTGAGCTTGGTGACCCCAAAGTTCGTCGTGGTATGGCACGGATGATTAACATACTCAAAGCTCTAGACGAGAAAGAAAACTAGGTAGTGTTGACATTTCAGATATTTTCTAGAGAAACGAGAGCGCTTCGAAGGCTACTTGTTCAAGAGAGAAATCCCCAAATGTCAACACGGCCTAATCTATCAAAACAAGATTTTTCAAGAAGGAGTAATTAAATGTCTCTATTAGAAACTGTTTCACTCAATGAAGAAGGCTTCATGACCAATCCAGCAGAGTGGACTAAAGAAGTCGCATTGGAATTAGCCAAGGGCGAGGGCATCGCTGAACTCACCGAAAATCATTGGACGATCATCGAGTTCTGTCGCAATCAATCCGAAGAGTCTGGCGCCTCCCCAACGCTGCGCCAGATCACCAAGGGCACGGGCATCTCGACCAAGGAATTGTTTGCCCTCTACCCCAAAGGACCCGCCAAGAAGGTTGCCAAGATCTCTGGTCTGGGCAAACCTGAAGGTTGTGTGTAAAAAAATCACGATAACTAATGCAAGGTTACCTCTCCAAAACTGCTCTCAAGCCCCGAGGACGGGGCTCGGGAGCGAGACTAGGGAAAAGAATTTGACTTTGCGCTGTAAAACCAAAAAATTTTAGAAAAGGAAAATGTAATGACTTCAGAAAATCGCCACATGGCTTTCATTTGTTCCAAAGGCAACCTTGACATGGCTTTACCAGCCCTGATTATGGGTTGGGCGGCCTTAGGTGATGGCATCGATGTAACTCTCTTCTTCACGTTTTGGGGATTGGACATCATCACCGACAAGCGAATCGATAAACTCGAACTCGCACCCGTTGCAAATACCAGCTTCAAAATGAGCTTGATGGGTCTGCCCACTGGCAACCTGGGTATTCCCCAAATCATGGGTGCCCTACCTGGAATGACCGCTTTTGCAAGCTGGTTTATGAAGAAGAAAATTGATCAACTGGAAGTTCCCCCCATGCGGGAATATGTTCAAATGCTCGTCGATGCGGGCGCCAATTTATATGGCTGTAAAATGACATGCGATATGATGAACTTGTCCATGGACGATTTCGTAGATGGCGTTGACAGCATCGTTACAGCTAGCGACTTCATGGATCTGACCGAAGGCGCACAAGTTATCTTCATCTAAAAAGAATTTCCAACGATACAAAAAGGCCTCGACTAAACCATTCGAGGCCTTTTTCATTTTGTCCGGTTTCAAACAAAAGATATTAATTTTCTGCGGTAGTTTCCTCTTCTTCACCAGACAACCCAGAAGCTATGTGGAATTCGCTGGGGCTCTCACCCTCTTCAAATCCGGCCAAAACAAACACCGCATTAGTGACTGTATTGCTCGGATTTCGCCATTGATGTTTCAGTTCAGCAGCGAAGATCAGCGTATCCCCAGGTTCAAGTACGAAAAATTGGTTCTCCACCTGATATTCAAGTTTTCCTCTCAGACAGAGTACAAATTCATGGCCCGTATGCGCCATAGGGAAGCGGCCGCTATTGGCACCACTTTCCAGTGTGAGCATAAAAGGTTCTACACGCCCAGAGAAATATTCACCCCCCAAGCCCTCCCAAAGTCCACGGTGAAATGGCACCCGTGTGCGCTCATTGCCTTTCAAGAAGACAACTTCCTTCTGGGATGCTTCTGTTCTGAAAAAAGCAGTGATAGGTACTTCCATAGCATCAGCAAGCTTATAAAGTGTACTAACCGAAGGCGATGACTTACTGCGCTCGATCATGCTCAAGGCATTGGCTGAAAGTCCACTCATGCGCGCCAGGGCACGCATTGAAAGGTTGCGTTCTTCACGTAAATCTCTTAGTCTTATCCCCACATCTACCGATAAAGCATCGCTGTCAAAAGGCTCCATGGCAATCTCTCCGTTCTTTAGTAGATACAGAATACACAACAAAATAATTTAACTGGTTTATATTGTACCAAATAACTCCGAATTTAGCACTAGGTCGTGTACTATTCATTGCATCAATAACGTTTGGATGATTAGGTTAGATGGAAATCAGCCCTGTGCGAATGGCAAATTTGACCAACTCAGTTGCCGAATGCAAGTTGAGTTTGTTCATGATCCTCTCCCGGTGACGGGATACTGTTTTAGGGCTGATAGTAAGCTTTTCTGCAATTTGGGGTGTTGATAGTCCCTCTGCGACCATCTCTAAAACTTGGCGTTCTCTCATGCTGAGCACATCGAGATCGGGATGCAACCCCTCGTGAATTTCATCGCTGATCCCAACCGATGGCATCTGGGAGAGCCGACGATAATCTTCTAACAACCAGCTTGCTAATGTCGGTTGCAGATACACATTTCCTGCACACACTGTGCGAATCGCCGATACTAATTCATCTGCTGCGGCTTGTTTTGAGATATAACCTGCTGCTCCAGCAGCCATCATCTCAAAGAAGTATTGCTTGTCTTCGTGCACGGTCAAGGTCAAAACTTTACAATTGGGGCATTTTTTAGAAATTTGACGCGTTGCTTCGAGGCCATCCATCTCAGGCATGGTGATATCCATGACAATCACATCAGGTTGTAGCTCCAATGCAAGATCAATGGCCTCAACACCATTACAGGCCTCCCCAATAACTACCAGGTCATCTTGGGTCTCAAGGAAGGATCTCAAACCAGTGCGGATCACATCATGATCATCGACCAATAATAAACGAATAGAATCCATATGCATTCTCCTCAGAATACACTTACAGGTGTTACGCACTTGAAGCACTATGGGTTGGGAACAGGGGGTGGGTGCCCCCTGTTCCCAACCACTCTCGCGCCGAACTGCGTAAGTCCTAACTTATTTAGTTTCTAGGCATGGCACTTCAACTTCAATAATCGTTCCCTCACCAGGGCTGGATTTTAATACAAATTCACCATTTACTGAACGAACTCTTTCTCGCATGCCCGCGACTCCCAACCCTGCCCCGGGCTGCTCAATAATGGCTGGATCAAAACCCACCCCCTCATCTTGAATTAGAAGGCGAGCATCTTTCGAAAAACATTCAAAAGTAACTCTTGCCTGATTGGTGTTGGCATGCCTCGATATGTTTGTAAGTGCTTCCTGTGTGACTCGAAAGAAAACAGTTTCTACCAGAGGGTCTAAGCGGTCTTCATAACCTTTGACATCAAATATCACATTCAAGGCCAACCGGTCGCTTACATCATCAACCAAATGTTCCAACGCAGGAACCAATCCAAGATCATCGAGCTGTGCAGGCCGCAGGTCATGAACCAGGCGGTATAAGCCTTTAGACATTTGACGACTCAACTCTTGCAGTCTATTGACAGCACCATCAACTGTATCGTCTCCTTGACATCGGCTTTTTAGGGTTGCTAAATCCAAAGAGAAGCCAGTAAGAATTTGGGCCAGTTCATCATGAAGCTCAAGAGAAATTCGAGAACGCTCATCTTCTTGAGCAATAACTGTGCGACGCAAAAGTTGTTTCTGCAATGCTTCTCGCTTAACTAATTCATCCTGTGCTCTTTCTAACGCTTCGAATCGATCTCGCTGCGCCTGGACGAGCTGCTCTTGCCGCTCCTTGTCCACAATTTGAGTTGCTCTCATCAGCGAAACCGTAATCACCGTTGCCAGAACTGCTCGGATTAACTGCACTGGAATTCCTATCAATGAATAAAACCAAGCGGCATTTACATATTGAGCAGGGAATAAGTCAACTTCAGATACAAAGATTTGAGATATGGCATAAAAAAGGAAACCGAATGCCGCCCAATAAAGACTTTTAGAAAGCATATCTCGCGTTGAGGCCTTCGCTTGAAGCCCTTGATTAAACAACGCAACAGATGCCAAGAATCCCCCCGGAACGGCTAACACATAGCGTGCTAATACATCAGCCCTGCCAATCCATAATTCGAATTCTCCCCAAATAGTTGCTCCGGTAAATACAATCAAGGCAGTATACAAAGTTAGTAAGCCAGCTCCGAACCACGCATCCATGGCGGCTAACCGCTTCGGTGGGCGTAATACCTGTACTCCATATGCGACCAGCGAGGCAAACGAAACAGCCAACAACACGAGCCGCAACCAATACCAATAATTCTCTAAGGGTATTTTCATCCAAGTATTTTGTAAAATGAAAATCTCTAACCATTCATGAATGCCATGCAAAACACCAAATGCGGCTAGAGGTCTCAAAACACGAGTCTCAGCAAATAACGGTGATCTCCCAAATTCCAATATGATAGCCAGCCCCATACTGAAAAAGGCTAAACCATAAAAGAAATAAACCAAGATCATATCCAGTTGGAAACCAGGCACGATCATGAAAGAAATCCTCCCTGACTTATGGTATTAGGTCTTGTGTAATTTGTCATGTTGTGAAAGTGTTCACTTGACACTTAGATTAATATTGGGTTAAAATACCCAATACAATATCCTGATCTTAGGGTGTTTTGCCCATTTCATCATATATTGGTAATTTATTGGGCAAATTTACCCAAATGAATTGTACCCGAATTCTGAAGGAGGTGCCTTTCCAAAAAAAATCTTCGGAAGAAATACGAATACTAATTTAGGCTTTGGTGCATAAATCCGAAAGGCAGCTATAATAGGCGCAATGATTTTCTG
>CAYQQX010000022.1:0-41862 GCA_964419495.1 uncultured Anaerolineales bacterium | reverse complement strand
ACACTGCAACTTATCGGTAGTCTGAATATAATCTAATTTTTTTTTACCAGTTAATGCACAATGGAAAAAGATTTTGCCATCAACATAAGCGTATTTCAAAGGGAGGACATATGGTATTCCATCTATTGATAACCCCAAATAGCCGACCAGGTAGCCTGCTTCGTTGGCTTTCTTCTTTTTCGGATCAGCATTTGGGCCTGGTCGAGTTTCACCGACTTGGTGTACTGCAGACGGAAGACATGCATCACCTTCTTGAAATTTTCATAAAATGATCATTTTGCATTATGTGCCGTCTAAGCTGATGGACAAACCGGGGTACAATATCTGCAAATTCTCCAACAACTGGAGGCAATAGATGACTATCTTTATCCGTATACTGGTGCCCATCTTTGCTGCAATCCGCGCCTGGTTGTCGGCGTTGGATCATGGGGAATAATTGGGTTAGGGAAAAAGGATGAATCGCTGGTTAGGTGCCATTTTCATCCTGCTTTTTTTGGGCGCGGTTTCCTGTAAGATAGTGGAGAAAGGAAATCAGCCTGATGGCCAGCCAAGTACGAAACCTACATTTCAGCAGGCGACAACGGCAACTCAGACAGGTGCCAAAAATCCTACCATTCTCCCAACAAATACCTCAACTGCTTTCCCAATCCTTACTACGACCCTCACGCCAACAAAAACTGTTGCTCAATCTTCCACGCTGACTGCTTCGGTGACGCCTACATTCGGTGTGCGGCCCACTCTTGTCCCTCAGGATGTTCATTTCATTACTCATGGCGATCGAACGCAGCCCTATGTGGCCCTGACTTTCGATCTCTGTCAAGATCCGGCAATTCCAGCCGGGTTTGATGAAGAGATTTATCAGGCTTTGGTGACTGCAGATGCCCCAGCAACGTTTTTTGTTGGCGGAGATTGGGCTCGCACTCACCGAGCTGAAGTATTACGCCTGGCGGAAAACCTTCTCTTTGAACTTGGCAACCACTCCTGGAGCCATCCAGACTTGATCGATCTGGCCGAATGGGAGATCCATGCTGAAATCCGCAAGACCCAGGAAATTCTTTATCAGCTGACTAGACAGCAGCCTATTCTGTTTCGCCTGCCCGCGGGGCTGTACAATGATATCGTGCTCAGTGTGATTGCCTATCAGGGTTTGTACACCATTCAATGGGATGTCGTAACTGCCGACCCTGTGCTAGATAACTCGGCTGAGAATATCAATAAGATCGTTCGGGAGCAAGTCCAGAATGGATCCATCATTGTTATGCATGCCAATCAGCGCGGCTGGAACACGGCCGAAGCACTGCCAGAGATGATCGATTACTTGCGTTCGCAGGGGTATATCCTGGTAACTGTCTCTCAGTTGATCGGGCTGGAACCTTTACCCCAATTGCCGTAACTCAACTAAACAAGCTATCAATTGTTGAGAAATTGGTCATCTTCTATGTATCAAGACTGGCGTTGATTTTGATCAGCCATGGAAGTTATCAATCATCACTCCGCCATTTTTCAACGCACTGTTTTTAAGCCTCTTCGATATTCCGCGAGGATACCAAGTCCGGGTTCTTTAAATCACAATTGAGTAGCTCTCTCGTAACTTTGTCATAAATTGGGGGTTGTAAACATATCGAGAGGTTTTTTTCATCATCCATTATTTTCATTCCACTAGAAGGAGAGGCATTATGTCAAAAGTTGCAGTTGTCACCGATAGTACCGCTTATCTTCCCCCCGATGTTGTAAAAGAAAATGAAATAATTGTTATCCCCCAGGTTCTCATCTGGGGAGAGGAGACTTTGCTGGATGGCATCGATATCCAACCGACAGAATTCTATGAGCGCCTGAAGAAAGCAGATGTAATTCCGACCACTTCACAAGCAACCGTAGCTACTTTCAAAGATCTCTTTGAAAAATTGCTTGGAGAGGGAAAGGATGTCCTCTGTGTCCTGCTCTCCGATAAACTGTCAGGGACGATCAACTCCTACACCCAGGCCATTGAGTTTTTCCCTGATGCTAATATCGATTTTGTCAACTCAGAAACTATCGCAATGTCACTGGGATTTTGTGCGCTAGAAGCTGCCCGAGTAGCCCAAAACGGGGGCACTTTAGAAGAGTGCAAGGCAGCTGCCGAAAGTGCTAAGGAACGCGTTGGTGTGGTGTTTGCTGTAGATACGCTGGAATTCCTGCATCGTGGAGGTCGTATTGGCGGTGCATCGCGTTTCCTGGGAACAGCTTTGCAGCTAAAGCCCATTTTGGAAGTCAAGGATGGGCGCGTAGAAGCTGTTGAAAGAGTACGAACGAAAAAGAAGGCCCATAATCGCCTGGTGGAAATAATCGAAGAGCGCGCTGCTGGGAGCAAATCTGTTAAATTAGCCACCCTGCATGCCAATGCTTATGACGATGCTCAAGCCCTACTCGATGATGCAACTGAGCGTTTAGGAAATGTGGATGAATCTGTTTTCTCCGAGGTCAGCCCCGTGGTAGGCACCCACGCCGGGCCTGGCACTGTCGGACTGGCTTATATGGTCACAAAATAGTTATTTTTTATTCCAATGAGAGATCGACTCCCGCTTGTTCGAAAAGCGGGAGTTTTTTTGACGCATCTCCTAAAACATGGTACGCTTCTGATTTGCACAAGCGGCTCCAAGGCTCGTTGACGAAGTTAGGATAACGCGTGACCGATATTCATGATTTGCCCGTATTAAAAATATTACACGTTGAAAAACTAATCTTGCATGAGTATCATGACGCGCAACGTACCCCTCCGATTGCTGAAAGCATAAAAAATAGCGGAGTTCTGAGAAACCCTCCCATTGTAGTGCCCATGCAAGATGGCACTGATCGCTACATGGTGATCGATGGTGCTAATCGAACCACAGCATTCCAGAGTTTGGGCATTCCCCATATCCTGGCGCAAGTGGTTGATTCAAACCACCCCGGTATTGATCTCGCGGCATGGAATCATGTCATTTGGGGGATCTCACCCGATGAATTACTGCATTGGATTATGGAAGTGCCTCAATTGGCTATTCAACCCACAGATCCCAATTTGGCTTCCAAAACCCTGATGGATGTCCATTCTGTGGCAGTGCTTTGCTGCCCGAATGGGGATGCTTATGATCTACGCACCGCCAGGTTGATGTTGGCTGATCATGTGGAGATATTGAATGATATTGTCGGTTGTTACGTCAATCGTGCCGCCATGGATCGAACTCAATTGACCAAGGTAGGTTCTCTCCAGCAGAATTATCCTGATCTAAGCGGACTTCTCATCATGCCTTCTTTTCGGATTGACCAGATTTTACAAGTTGTTTCAAAAGGTCAATATGTGCCACCCGGGAGCACGCGTTTTACAATTTCACCACGTGCTTTGCGTCTTTATTATTCTTTAGATAAATTGACTACGCACAAATCTATTGATGAGAAGAACGCAGAATTACAAAATTGGATTCAAGAGCGTTTATCAAAAAAACGACTTCGCTACTACGCCGAATCAACCTATATGTTTGATGAGTAGAGATGAGCGATGAAGAAATTACAATTTATACCCATTGTTGGCGTGTTTTTACTCGCAGTGTTGGCATGCAGTTTGGTGACTGGGAGTCCCGTAGACCCCGAGATATCTGTTGATCAACCCAGTATTTCCTTAGACACAGCCACTCTTCCACCAACAGCAGAACCTGACGAGCCAACGGTATTTTCCCCCTCGCCTACACCGGAGCCTCAAGCTCCCTCTGTGATGACTCCCGAATTTGGCGTTGTCCGTGTCTCCGAGGGAGATGTGCTCAATGTTCGTTCTGGCCCTGGGGTGGATAATGACGTTATCGACACACTCGACCCTCATGCTACGGGGATCACCATGACAGGAGATCACCAAAAAGTCGGCAGTTCCATGTGGGTAGAGATCGAAACCCCAACAGGGACTTTGGGCTGGGCAAATGCTCATTTCCTCACTGAGGTTGTTAACACCAATGTTTTTTGCAATGATCCTCAAGTTACTGCCCTGATCGATAAATTTGTTTCATCAATTCAAACCCGAGATGGCGAGATTCTCGGTAAATTAGTTAGCCCGATAGACGGATTGACAATCCGTGTTAGCTGGTGGAACCCGGAAGTTAATTTCTCAGCTAAAGAAATCAATGGCATTTTTGATGATCCCACTGTTTACGATTGGGGCGTCCAAGATGGCAGCGGTTTCGCCATCCAAGGACCTTTTGGGAATGAAATTCTCCCCTGGATGGATGACATCCTCAAGGCGGACTTTAGTCAACATTGCAACGATCTTGAAAATGGCAGCGGTCCTTCGGCAGGGTATATTATCTGGCCCTTTGAATATCAAAACATCAATTATTTTGCCTTATACCGTTCGGCCCCAGCAGATCAAGAATTTGACTGGCGTACCTGGGCCATAGGGATAACCTACCACAAAGGCCAACCCTATATCGCCTTTATGGTGCAGTATCATTGGGAGATATAAGTATAAAAACTCAGACCCTAAGGGTTTTGAGGAGCACTCCGAGCGGTGCGAAGGAGAAAAACCCTTAGGGTCTCAGACAAGGAATAATCATGTCAATGGATATTTTCTTTACGGACCCTGACGACATCCCCTTGCCGCCTGAAGAGGTGCGCATTCGAGAATTTAAAGCTGATCCCTGGCCCGATGGCCGCAGGGTCAAGATTTACCTCGAAGTGACTCCGTTTCAGAAACGCCCTAGTGGTGAAGTATTCATCGCTGACCAATCCGGTCAACCCGTAGCTTCTGCCAACATCATCGAGACGATTGATCCCAAGATGGAGATCAATATGCATCTGCGGAGCACCGAAACTACAGGCGTATTCAACGCTTCAGTTGTGCTCTTTTATCTTGCCGATATCGAGGAAGAGCCTGCCGAGTCCGAAAGTGAGCCCATCGGCCCGCCCGAGCGCATGATCGTCGATGAAGCGCAAATTTCTTTTGAGATAGGAGAATAGAGATTGGAGGCTGGAAATTAGAATTTGGAATTTGGACGTTGGAATATCTATCATCTAACCTCCAACCTCCATTATCCAACCTCTAACATCCAAATTCCAACCTCCAGAAACATGCCCGATCTTCCACCACTCTATTTGGAACGCATGCAAAAGCAGCTTGGGGACGAGTATGCTGCTTTTTTGGCCAGTTACGATGAGCCGCCCGATATCGGTCTGCGCGTAAACACCCTCAAACTTTCACCAGAAGAATTTAAGGCGATTTCACCTTTTCAACTGACTCCAATTCCTTGGACACCCGCAGGTTTTACCGTTCCAACTGATTCGCGTCCTGGTAAGCATCCCTATCACACTGCAGGGTTGTACTATATGCAGGATCCCGCTGCCCAGGCTGTCGCTGAGTTATTAGCTCCGCAACCTGGAGAACGCGTCCTGGATTTGGCTGCCGCGCCGGGGGGAAAAGCGACGCATATCGCCACCTTGATGGCCGGAGATGGTTTGCTGGTTGCAAATGACTTGAATCAACGACGGGCGCAAGTGCTGGCGAAAAACCTTGAACGTTGGGGCACGCGCAACACGGTGGTATTAAATGAGACTCCAACGCGTTTGTTTGAGCATTTTGGGGCTTATTTCGACCGCGTTGTCGTCGACGCGCCCTGTTCAGGCGAAGGTATGTTTCGCAAAGATCTGGATGCGCGCACAGAATGGATGCCCAAACTTGTGCATAGTTGTGCTGTCCGGCAAGACGCAATCCTGGCCGACGCGGCAAAATTAGTTAGCCCCGGCGGCATGCTGGCCTACGCCACCTGTACTTTTGCCCCAGATGAAAACGAAGGTACCATCGCGCGCTTTTTAGATTCCCACCCCGAATTTGAGTTAATCGATTCATCGCACTTTCCAGGTTCTTCCTCTGGACGCCCTGAATGGTTAGCTGAAAATCAAAAATACCCTCTTGAGCGCGCTGTCCGTCTGTGGCCCCATCTCACTCCTGGTGAAGGTCATTTCATTGCTCTATTGCGGAAGAATGATATGGTTGACCATAGATCTAAATCCACTAGGCCCAATCTCCCTTACTCCCTATCCCCCGAGCCCAAACGCTATTTCCAGCATTTCACTGACGAAACCCTGAATTGGCAACCTCCCGATGATCACCTTTCCCTGATGGGCGCCTACCTTTACCAAATCCCTGAGGACTGCCCCGATTTGCACGGCCTGAGGGTCATCCATTGGGGTTGGTGGTTGGGCACGATGAAGAAAAAACGCTTTGAGCCCTCGCATGCCTTGGGGATGGGATTGCAGGCAGATGAAGTTCGCAGAAAGCTGTCATTTGCTGTAGATGATCCTGAAGTTGAAAAATACTTGCGCGGAGAAGTTTTGCCTTCTCCTGGGGATGATGGCTGGGTATTAGTGACCATCGATGGATATCCTCTAGGTTGGGGCAAACGCGTTCAGGGGCGACTGAAGACGCATCTGCCCAAATGGCTGCGACAGTTTTGAGTAGTCTAAAAGTGTAGCCGAGATATCCATATCTCGAATTAACGGGATATGGATATCTCGGCTACTTTGCACGTAGGTTTGATTATTGTAACAAAGAATCCACGAAGATCACCAAGAAACACGAAGAATCATTCCTGAACCCGGAGACTATCATGCTCCGCCCGCAGTGACATCGAGAATAATCTTATGAGATGAAGTACTTAGGAACCGTTCGTATATTAGTTGGTACTTTAACAACCGAAAATCATCCAGGTAAACATCGTGGTTTGAGCATGTAATTCCAAGTAGGGCAAATCGGCCTTCGAACCAGGCTCAATGCATTTCGCTCTTCCAGCGTGACTTGGCGGCCTATTTCAAAGACACGATCTACCAATGCAGCTTTCACTTTCAATCCGGTCTGAGTGGTTGTATGACGAATATAGTTAAGCATGGCATCAAAAGTTCGCAAAGGCTTACCAGCCCAATTGCGGCTGATTTGACTGAACAGGCGATGCTCAATAGGGTTCCACTTGGATGCGCCAGTGGGGTAATGACAAATCAAGACCTGAATGCCAAACTGGTCAGCCAGTTGTTCTTGAACTTGTTGTTTCCAGAGCCAATAGCGGCAATTATTGCTGCCCCCGGCATCGCATAAGATCAGCAAGATGTCTTCACGGGCAAATCGAGATCGCTGGGGGTCTGCCCACCACTGGGCAATCGCGTAGGCTGCGAATTCTGACGTGTCAGAGGAGGTACCAACATAAACATAGCCTTCATTGTGAGCTAAGTCGTAGATACCATAAGGAACAGCACGTCCTAATGCATCTTGTTTGAAGTCGTGCACATTGACAGAGACGGCTTGCGAGGCCCAAGCAACACCATCATTCTTGAAATTGCCAATCAACTCTTTCTTCTTGGTATCTACACTGATGACTGGATACCCGGCTTGCAAGAACAACCTTTTCACCCGATTGATATAACGAAACTGTCGATCCCGATCCGGATGTGGTGGGCCAGTCAAACTTTGGCGGTTATGATACAAGTCATAGTCCAGCTTGATCAATAAACGTCTGACCGTGGTTCTGCCAACTGAGTAATCACGTTGGCTCAGTGCATTAGCCAGGGAACTGAGACTTTTGCGCACCCATTTCTTTGTGCTCATCGGATCTCCAGCAACATGATCCTCAACTTCATCCTTTAGAGCTTGTTCGATGGTTGGTTCTTTTTTTCAACCGCAGGTCGCCCTGCACCAGGTAATCTCACCCGGTCACAAGGACGATTTGCTAAGTCTTCTTCCATCTCCAATCGCCCGCGGCGAATGGTATCCACATTCATCCCCGTAATCTTAGACATCTTTTTTGCTCCACCATGACCCAACTTGTTCGCTTCAAGCCCAACATACCAGCGCCGTTGCTGTTCATCTAAACGACTTATGAATAGATTCGTCTGATAATGAAACTCTTTTTCTGGATGTTCTTCTGGTTGTACGCATATCTTACATTGACACCGATGTACTGTTTTTGTTTCCACGTTGCCTCCATCTTCTACCTGTTGTTTGATGGAAAATCTTACCAGATTCTCGGAAGTTATTTACGAACGGTTCCTTAGTGACCTTAGTGCAATCTTTGTGACCTTCGTGTAAAAACGCTAATTCTACTTACGCTGAAACCCGTGTTAAAATCTAGCCATGATCCCGCCCACTGACCCCAACGGGGGTAATGATTTCACAGAGCAGCAAAACAATAGAAATTCTCGCAAATCGTCTCGGATCAGCGTTTCACCGCTGACATTAATTCTGTTGTTGACTATCAACCTGATCATTTTGATGGTCTTGGCCTGGCCAATATTAAAGACCCGCTTTGGGATTTCTGATCTGCTATCTTCCGGAGAGCATGCCCTGGTTGAGATGACCCCTTCTGCTAGTGCAGTTGAATTATCACAAGATACACCGGTACCCACACGTACGCCAATTCCGCCTGAGGAAGCTGGCTTGCTGATCCTCTCGATGCAAGAAGGATTGGATACTCATCTCTTTGCCTACAATCCATTGGATAGAGTTGGTGAAACTGTACCCCTAACGCGTTTATCGGACGGACCCTGGCAAGATATCACCCCCGCTCTCAGCCCTGATGGCCACCGTATAGCCTTTGCATCTACTCGTGATGGTAATTGGCAAATCTATCTTTGGGACTTGGAACGTGGAGTAACCTCTCACCTGACAAATACACCAGGATATAAAGCTTCCCCTTCGTGGTCACCCGATGGTATGTGGCTGGCTTATGAACGCTATTTTGACAACAATTTAGAGATATTTATCCAGCAAGCTGAGTTGGGTGCCGAAGCAATCCGCCTCACAGGCAGCCTGGCTGCTGATTTCTCACCAGCCTGGTCACCCGGAGGAAGGCATATTGCTTTCATCTCTACGCGTAGCGGACGTGAGCAGGTTTGGCTGGCCGATCTGGATAAGAGTGGGGACGATCGCATCATCCCTATAGAGAATATCGGCGAAGCCAGAGCCTTGCATCCTGTTTGGTCGCCGGATGGGCGCTACCTGGCTTGGGCTGCCGTTATGGACGATGGTTGGCACAATATCTATCTTTGGGATAGTACTGCCCCTGAAGATATGCCGCGATCCATTGGCGTGGGGGATCATCCCGCCTGGAGTCGCGACAGCCAAATCCTCTACACGACTATCGAGACGCCTTACCAGACCTACCTGACAGCTTTTCTTCTGGAACAACCTGAAATTGTATGGTTACCGCCCATGGCCATGCCGGGTGTAGTTGAAGATTTGGCCTGGGTCAATTACTCGGTAAATGACTTGATACCAGAGATAATTAGCCCTTCGCCTACTCCCCTTTGGGACCCCAATATGAATCTCGATCCTGAAGTTCCCGGCGGTCGTTGGGGCTTGGTTGATCTCCAAAATGTGAATGCTCCCTTCCCGCAGCTGCACGATCGAGTTGACGAAGCCTTCGAAGCCCTGCGCATTAAACTCTCTGAGCAGGTCGGTTGGGATGCGCTATCCACGCTTGAAAATGCGTACGTGCCGTTGACAGCGCCGCTTTCACCGGGCTTACAGGGGGATTGGCTCTATACCGGGCGAGCTTTTGCCGTGAATACATTGCCCATCAACGCCGGTTGGATGGTTGTAGTGCGTGAAGATTACGGTCAGGAAACTTATTGGCGCATCTATTTGCGCGAGCGATTTCAGGATGGAGCCAAGGGACGCCCATTGAGCGCCTTGCCCTGGGAATTCAATGCACGTTATCGCGCTGAGATAGATTCCTATGAACAGGGTGGAGCATTGGCCGAAGGTGTGCAGCCGGGTTACTGGATTGACATGACTCAGTTGGCGGCATCTTATGGCTGGAAGCGGTTGCCGTCCTTGCAAACGTGGCAGTCTGTGCTTTCGGCGGCGCGTTTCAATGAGTTTGTGCGCACAGATGATTTGGAGTGGATCATTGCCATGATGGAGCTTTATCCGGAAGAGGTGTTGCTCTCTCCTACGCCTATCCCTACAGCCACCCAAACACCCACAATCACGGATACCCCCACAGCGACGCTGACCTTCACAATTACTCAAACCCCAACTGTCACTTGGACTGGCCAGCCCACTGCGACGATCACATTTACCCCCACGATAACATCAACGCCCACAGCCACAGACACCACACATCCCAAGCCAACACCATGAAATTTCTCCTAAGATTGATTCTATTTGGCTGCCTGGGATTGTTATCTGCGTGCGCCTTTTTGGGGGAAATTGTTGGATCAGGTCAGGAGGCAGTACTTCCCCAGGGAACAAGTACCAGCCAACCCTCAGCTACAGTTCCACCCACACAGGTGGTTGCCGCTATTGAAGCGGATCCTATTTCCGAAGCGGATCCCAAAATCCCCACTCCGGTGCCTGATCCCTTGGTTATCGATTTTCCTGAAGCTGAGCCGGCCCCCGTTTCAGCCTGGCGCCCCCCCTTGTACCCTATCCCTTGGGCGCCAACTCCTTATGATCACTTCTATTTTGCCCGCCCCATCGCTGCTGATGAAGTCAATTGGCCCGCAGCCGACTATCGCTATGGTGGGGTCTTTTTTGAAAATGTTGTTCATACGGGTGTGGATATACCCGCGCCCTTGGGCACACCTGTGTTAGCAGCCGCTGATGGCAAGGTCATTTGGGCAGGCTATGGTTTATATGGTGGTATCCCTGGAGATCGAAGTGATCCTTATGGACGGGCAGTGATGATCCGGCATGATTTTGGTTTCCAGGGGCAGAGACTGCATACTGTTTATGGTCACTTAGATGAAGTATTTGTACCTAATGGGCAATATGTTTCCGCCGGAGATGTGTTGGGTTTGGTGGGAGAAACTGGCTTTGTTACCGGCCCGCACTTGCATATGGAGATTCGCTGGGGCGAAGTGGGTTTCTTCGACACATTGAACCCCGAGTTATGGTTGGTACCTCCGCAGGGTTGGGGAGTGTTGGTGGCCCGCATATCTCGAACAGGCGGAGGGGATTTGGAAGAGTATTATGTGAAGATTTCTTCGATCTATACTGGTCAGGTGTGGCAGGGGAGAACTTATGCAAGGGGGGCAATCAACAAAGACCCTTATTACCAGGAGAACCTGGTGGTTAGCGATTTACCCGCCGGATTATATGAGATTTCGACATCATATATTGGCAAGCTCTACACCACTACCATTGAAATTCATCCTGGTAGAGTGAGTTTCTTTCGATTTCAGGGTCGCGATGGGTATTTCTTTGATCCGCCAGAAGCACCGGGGGAAGATTTTGTGCCTGTTGGAATCCCTTGACAATTAGAACATTCGTGCTAAACTTAGGCAAATTTTTAGATGTCCTTTTTAAAAAAGTACTTTTACATGATATCCCGGACGCTGTGGCTTATATTGAAG
Source organism: uncultured Anaerolineales bacterium (assembly GCA_964419495.1). Taxonomy (GTDB): domain Bacteria; phylum Chloroflexota; class Anaerolineae; order Anaerolineales; family UBA11858; genus NIOZ-UU35. The sequence continues at coordinate 30,516 of CAYQQX010000022.1, read as the reverse complement.
CCACTTTCGTTTGGTGTCCGCATCTTGATGGTTCGAAACCAAAAAATTCTCTTAGTTAAACATGTCTATCAAGATCAGTGGTTTTTGCCGGGGGGTTTAATTGAACACGGTGAGACAGTCGAAAATGCTGCTCGTCGTGAGGCCGCAGAGGAGGTGGGAGCAACTCTTCGTGACTTGGTTCTGTTTGGCGTTTATACAAAATTCGTGTTTGGTAAGAGTGATCACGTGATTGTTTTTCTATCTCGTGATTTTTCCTTAAATGGTTACTCGGACGACGAGATTGAACGTTACGAGTTCTTCGACGTAGATCACTTGCCAGAGGATGTCGCTCCTGGTAGTCGAAAGCAGATCCAACGATTTATAGAAAAAGATTCCCCCGCGTTTGGGATGTGGTGATTTGGAAGTTGGAGATTAGATGTTGGATGTTATTGTCAATACCTAACACCTAAAAACAGAGTTGTTGAAAATAATTCTATAACAGTAAGGAGTAGAAAATGGCGAAAAATGACCGTCAGGCAGCCCTGGACAAAGCCATGGGCGATTTAGAAAAACGCTACGGCGAAGGTACGATTATGAAATTGGGTGAGGCCCAGCATTTAGTGGTTGATGTAATCCCTACGGGGTCGCTCTCGCTAGATCTTGCATTGGGCGTAGGTGGTATTCCTCGCGGCCGTGTAGCTGAAATATTTGGGCCAGAGTCTTCGGGCAAGACAACCATATGTCAGCATATTGTGGCTGAAGCGCAGGAATTGGGTGGTACTGCTGCCTTTGTCGATATGGAGCATGCCCTCGACCCTAAATATGCCGAGGCTTGCGGCGTCGATGTGGACAATTTATTGGTTTCTCAACCTGATACGGGCGAGCAGGCCCTGGAGATTGTGGAATCCTTGGTGCGCTCGGGCGCCGTAGATGTGGTCGTGGTTGACTCTGTGGCCGCATTGGTGCCGCGGGCAGAGATCGAAGGTGACATGGGTGACGCCCACATGGGCTTAATGGCCCGTTTGATGTCCCAGGCTTTACGCAAGCTCTCTGGTGCCATCAAGCAGACCAATACCTCGGTGATCTTTACCAACCAATTACGCCAGAAGATCGGCGTCATGTTTGGCAACCCTGAAACCACCACTGGTGGTCAGGCGCTCAAGTTCTATGCCTCGGTGCGCCTGGATGTGCGCCGCATTCAGTCGATCAAGGTTGGTTCAGAAATTATTGGTAACCGCACCCGCGTGCGCGTGGTCAAGAACAAAGTTGCCCCACCTTTCCAGACCGTCGAATTCGATATCATGTACAACGAAGGTATCTCCAAGATTGGTGATATTGTTGATCTGGGCACTGAGTTTGAGATCATTCAGAAGCGTGGTTCGTATTACTCCTATGGCGATGTGCGTTTGGCCCAAGGACGCGAAAACGCCAAGGAATACTTGAGAGAGAATCCCGATATGCTCGAAGAGATCGGAGTTTTGATCCGTCAAGAAGCCATGGGTATTGAACTTGTGCCTGGTGCTGAGGATGATGTAATCGAAGAAGAATAGAAAAATCACGGCAGTGTTGATATTTACTTCATGTCAACATGGCCTAGACCCTAAGAGTTTTTCGCGAGACAATATGGATAGCCATATTATCTACCCAGAATAGCACCACTTGGATTCTGGAATTGCTAAATACTCTTAGGGTCTTTTTGATGGATAAATTTTCTGATAAACATCTTTATAGTTTGATAAGACAATATCGTTTGCTTGGTATATTGATTTGTCTATTTATCCTGACCGCTTGCTCCGGACAGCAACCAATTTCTACACCTACCTCGACGGTTTACATCCCCCCCACTGTGGATACATTAGCCATTCAATTACAGGAAACGGAAGCTGCTAAACTTACCGCGGAAAGTTTGCCAACCCCTACGCCTGCCTGTAAGAATGATCTCGAATTCGTCGAGGACGTGACTATTGAAGACGGCACGGTTGTTTCTCCCGGTCAGCGTTTGGATAAGCGCTGGAAAGTGCTCAACGCTGGTTCATGTAACTGGGGTTTGGAATATGAAGTTCAATTGATCGCTGGCCCTGCTATGGATGTGCCTATCACTCAGGCGCTTTATCCGGCTATAAGCGGGACGGAAGCGGAGATTCGGATGGTATTCACTGCCCCTGATGAGCCCGGTTCATATCGCAGCGCCTGGCAGGCCTATGACCCGGATGGGAATCCTTTTGGGGAAAGCTTTTTTATTGATATCGTAGTTGAGGGGGAGTAAATTAATTAGCAATCGAGTTTGAAAGCTTTAAAATGGACTCCGGCGAATGAATTCGCAGCGACATTTGCAAAGTCCACCTTCGTGGACTGAATCATTGCTGGGAAGGGGCATAATATTTGGGAGTGGGAATGAGAGCACCATTTACACAACTGTATCTGCATCTGATTTGGTCAACTTGGGATCGACTCCCTTAGATTACCGATGATATTGAAGATCGGCTTTATGCTGCCATCGCAGCGAAGTGCCGTGATCTGAAATACAATCCAATTGAAATCGGGGGAATCGAAGATCATGTGGTCTATTGGTTCGATTTCATCAGACTGTATCTATTGCTCATTTGGTCAAGGAAATCAAAGGTTCGACATCCCATTTAGTGACCCACGAGATCACATCAGGTGAGTTCTTCAAATGGCAGGGAGCATACCGGGCATTCACAATTCGCAAGAGCGATGTTCCCATCGTTCAGAACTGTATTCAAAATCAAAAACAACATCACGAAGAGGGGAATTTAACCCCAGAGTGGGAATTTCTGTTTGAAAACGTATGAGTCGACGAAGGTCGACTTCGCGGCCGAAGGCCGTTGCTGCAGTTTCAACTGCCAGATTTTTTCGAGAGATTGATATTGTTCTAATCAACGAAATCTGCGTTCCGTTAATCGATTACAATGGGGCCATGTCCGAACTCAGTTCTAGCGCCAAGTGTGTACAAGATGCCTTAGATAAACTTGGCCTAATTTTGCAGGTTGTCGAACTCCCCGACAGCACGCGCACTGCTGCAGATGCAGCACAGGCTATTGGCTGTACAGTAGCTCAAATTGCCAAATCGTTGATATTCCGCGCAGCCACTTCTGACCGGCCGGTGTTGGTGATTGCCAGCGGTGTCAATCGGGTCAATGAAAACACCATTACCACTCATTTGGAGGAGCAAATTGGCAAAGCGGATGCAGGATTTGTGCGTCAACGTACTGGATTTGTCATTGGCGGTGTTCCACCTGTTGGGCATATCGAACCTTTAGAAACATACCTTGACGAGGATCTATTGCATTACGAAGAAATTTGGGCTGCTGCTGGCACGCCTCATGCAGTATTCCGTTTGACTCCGGAGGAATTACTACGTGCAACAGCAGGAAAGGTGATTTCAATCAAATAACCGTTTATTGGTATCAAAGATGCGACGGATTTATTATTTACTATTGGTTGTGGGGGTTATCCTGGTTCTAGGGACCCTGCTCAACGCGTTGCTGCGTGAAGGGGCACAAGCACGCGCTCTTGATGGGTTTTCGTTTGCTGGTCAAGTTAATTCCACGAAATCCACAATTACTCCGTTGAAGATCGCAGCACAACAGCAGCAGAGTTCACCCTCACCAACCCCCTTTCAACCAGCCACATTCACACCGACAATCACCTCAACGCCGACGAGTACTTTTACGCAAACTGCAACGCTTACATTTACGCCGTCATTAACGCCCACAGCCACAGCAACTTCTCCCCCCACATTGACGCCCACCTTGCCCCCAGCGGCATCGATCCAGGGTATTTCAGGGCGTTGGCCGGCCTATTCACTGGATTGTGAGTCTCGATCAGCAGTAGATTGGGCGGCTTATTTCGGCGTTCAGATCAATGAGCTGGCTTTTTTCAACAATTTGCCCTCTTCAGACAACCCTGACAAAGGCTTTGTGGGCAACGTACATGGAGCCTGGGGCCAAATTCCCCCTGCGGCATATGGTGTGCATGCCAAACCGGTGGCTCAAATATTGCGATCTTACGGCCTGAAAGCCGACGCGGTTCACAATTTCGACTGGCCAGCGTTGCAGGCAGAAATCGCGGCGGGTGAACCTGCTATCGTTTGGGTAGTGGGCAGGGTGGCTCGCGGTACACCGGTTCCCTATACATCCTCTGATGGCAACCAAACCACTGTTGTCCGCTTTCAGCATACGGTCATCCTGACGGGTTATGATCAGCATAGTGTGACCGTTTTGGATGGAGATTGGGTTTACCAGCGTTCTGTGAAAGACTTCTTGGATTCTTGGCGCGCGTTGGGAAATATGGCGGTGATTTGGGATGACTAGGATTTCCCAATGGCGGACTGCATCTTCAAGGGGGTCGAAACAAGTTGGCAAAGACCGTCGCTTGCTGACCTTGGAGTTGATGCTGGTATTTTGCGTATTCCTACTCATGGGTATTGTTTACCTGTTAGTCAGGAGTTTCTCCGAGGATGATCCTGCTCCAAATATGGCTGCAGCCGTTGAACCGAGTCCTACATTAACGCACAGCCCTACGGCCACACATATGCTCACAGAAAAACCTCTCCCCACAGAAACTCCCCTCCCCGAAGCAACCGACACCCAACTATCTGTGGCGATAACCCGCGTTATACCACCTTCTTTGACGCCCACTGCATCGAAAACACCAATCCCCGTGCCAACCCGTTACGTCTCCCCGACAGCTGGGGGCAGCGCCCGGATAGAGGGTATCAAGGGATACTCACAAACTTTGCCGCTCAGTTGTGAAGCCAGCGCAGCCACAGACTGGGCAGCCTTCTTCGGTGTGCAAATTGACGAATTGGACTTCCAAAGACGCTTGCCACTCTCAGATGATCCCGAGAAAGGCTTTGTTGGAAATGTGGAAGGGTCTTGGGGGCAAATCCCCCCAGCACCCTATGGCGTGCACGCCGCCCCGGTGGCACTGTTGCTACGATCTTTTGGTTTGCCAGCCAAAGCCGTAGTTCCCTTGAGTTGGGACGCGCTCGAGGCTGAGATCAATGCTGGGCACCCTGTAATCGTTTGGGTGGTCGGGCATGTAGTGCGAGGCACGCCAGAGCCATATATTTCTTCGGAGGGGCATCGCATCACAGTAGCGCGTTATGAACATACCGTGATGGTGATTGGTTATACCGAAACTACGGTCACCATCATGGATGGGAGCCGTGTGTACAGTCGCTCGAAAAACTATTTCCTTGATTCGTGGGGGGTGTTAGGGAATATGGCGATTGTCTGGCGGCCTTAAGACGTTCGTAGTGGGGCACGTAAGTGCCTGTCCACAAAGCGCACTGTCGTACGTCACTACAAACCCAAAAAACCTACTTCGTATAAGATATTTCCAAGGAACAAAGCTACAACCCAGAGCATGACCAGCAGCCCGATGTACAAGATGCTCCCATCTCCGCTGCGGACAACATCGTCTTTTGAGACCAACACAAATGATGCAATTACCGCTTCTGTAAATCCAACCACCAGCCAGATCAGGTGCCCCCAATCTTCTCCAACGAACAGTTGTAGATATGGCCAGAATAAAACGATATTGACACCAACGGCAATGATCATAAAGACAATCGACCAGAATCGCTGGCCGCGAGTTGGCAGCGGTGAAATAAAAGCTAAAATTAGGATCGATACCCAAATCGCCGAGCCATCAATGAGATAACCCTCTATGGCAAAAGCCAAGGGGTTAAGGCCATCTCTTAACAGAAGAGTCACGAATAGCGGGCCGTCGAGCAGCATGACGAGAAGTGGGAATACTTTATCAGGTAGCCGTGTGTAGCTGTAAGTTGCTGCTAAATAGACACCCACTGCGCCTGTACCTCCCATGAAGATTAGCATGGGCCAGCGCAACCCGTTGGCAAGCACAATTGCAAAAGTTGCTAAAATGGGTAATATGCCCAAGTAAAATAAGTAGAATTTTCCTAGGCGCTGAATTAGCAGATTATTTTTCAATATTTTCCATCCATGTAAGCGCACAGCGAAAGCCGACGCGGTAATTGGGCAAAGCCGAGTGCGACGAATTGCGGAAAAAGGCAGTCGCGAACTCAGCTGGGTCAGCATAAGAGCCGCCGTGCAAACCATGGTCAAGAGGTTTTTCTGGGCCGCGAGGGTTGTGATCGGGTGCATAGGTGTAGTAATCGAAATCAAAGTGATCACTGACCCATTCAGCGACATTGCCTGTCATATTGAGAACGCCATAGGGGCTGGCTCCATCTGGATAGCTGCCTACGGATTGGGGAGCTCCAATTCCCCCCTCGGCGGTATTTGCTCTGGAGGCATCCCAGGGATCACCCCAGGGGTAGATTCGTGCGTCCGTGCCCCGGGCAGCTTTTTCCCACTCAGCTTCGGTTGGTAGCCTTTTTCCTGCCCACGTGCAATAGGCGTCGGCTTCTTCCCACAATAACGCCACAACAGGCAAATCCCCTTGGTCGAGCGCATATGATTCATCCCAACCGCGTTCAGGAATGAAGCCAGTTTGATCAACGAACTCTCCAAAGGCGAAGTTGGTCACCTCTGTGCGGTCAATGGCATATGCATCTAAGAAAACTTCCCGCTCTGGACGGTTCGAACGGCGCTCGTTATCTTGACCCATCGTGAACCAACCCGCCGTTATGACAATCATTTCATCAGGTTGAGCAGGGTTCTGTGTACAAGCTGTTAGCAAAACAATGATACTGAGAATCAGATACGCAGGTTTCATATTCTTGAATGCAAAATCAGATTCGTCTAACTTGAGTATGTTTCTTGCACCTAGCTTAGAGAGATGCGTTTGCGCATGTTGTTCTATGTTAGCATCTTTCGCGTATCGAAAGAGAGATTGTAATGAAACGAAAATGGGTACTCGGCGTGATAATTTTCCAAGTAGGGTTGTTCGCCGCGGTCGTGTCGATGATTGCCGATTATGTGGGGTTAGGCGGACCATATATCATGTTTGGTCCCAAACAGATCATCGGGACGGCGGTTGGGGTTGTGGTTGCACTATGGGGGATCATTTTAGCACTGAGAGCAAAGTGATAGTTGCCCACAATCGCTCAATTCACAATCAATTCTGAAAATTCCTTACCACGAAGATACCAAGGCTCGAATGTATTTATTGAGAGATTTTAAACGAGTTCAGGGGAGATCTTAAATTGTGTTTCGTATAGAGTAGTGTATAGACCGCCTTGCGCTAACAACTCATCATGCGTGCCCTGCTCTACAAGTCGACCTTTTTCCATAACCAGAATATTGTCTGCGGCCAGGATGGTGGAGAGCCGATGGGCTATCACCAGGCTGCTGCGCCCTTTCATCACTTCCTGTAAGGCTTGTTGGATCAGCTCCTCAGAAAGTGAATCCAGGCTGGATGTAGCTTCGTCCAGCACCAAAATGCGCGGGTCGCGTAAAACCACACGGGCGATAGCCATGCGCTGACGTTCTCCGCCGCTCAGCCTGTAGCCGCGTTCGCCTACAACAGTGTCATAACCATCGGGCAGGCCGGCGATGAAATCATGAATATTGGCCGCCTTTGCCGCAGCGATCATTTCGCCCTCTGTGGCATCGGGCCGGGCATAGAGCAAATTAGCCTGGATCGTATCGTAAAACAGGTAGGTTTCCTGGGTGACCATGCCGATGTTGTTGGCCAGCGAGTTGAGAGTGACATCGCGGATATCTTGCCCATCAATGAGAACGCGCCCGTGGGTTGGGTCGTATAAGCGGGGAATCATATAGGTAATGGTGGATTTGCCTGCGCCGCTGGGACCGACCAGGGCAACCAGTTGACCTGGCTCAATGGTGAAATCAACATCTTTCAATGCCCATTGGGGACGGGACTCGCCTCCCTCGGCGAGGGCACCTGAACCCTCGTCAGTTCTATCCTTCCCACGTTTGAGATGCGCTTCGAAGCCGCCGCGCCAGCTAAATCGAGCGATTTCATCTAATCCAACTTCTTCTTTTCCCAAACCTGAATAGGCAAATGAAACGTCATCGAATTTTATCTGTCCAGAGACTAGTGGCAATTGTTTGGGATTTGAAATCTCGGCAATTTCCACTGGGATATCCATGACCTCGAAGACGCGCTCGAAGCTGACCATATTCTGCGCGAACTGCACCTGGGCATTAGTCAGGTTCATCAAAGGTCCATACATCTGTGATAAATACGTGCCGAAGGCCACGATGGTGCCAATGGTGAACTCGCCGCGCAGCACCAGATGCCCGCCAACCCAGAAAACGACTGCCGATCCAACCGCGCTGACCACACCCAGGAGCATGAAGAACCAGTGCCCCACTACGGCTGATCGAACGCCGATGTCACGCACCGAAGCGCTATCTTTGCTGAAGCGGTTGTATTCCGGTTTCTCGCGCCCAAAGAGTTTAACCAATAAGGCCCCACTGACATTGAGAGTCTCATTCATAGTGGCGTTCATCTCAGCGTTATGTTCCATCGATTTGCGGCTGAGATCGCGTAACACGCGCCCAATACGCCGTGCAGGGAGAATGAAGAGTGGAAGGATAGCCAGGCCTAGCAAAGTTAGCCGCCATTCAAGGGCCAGCATGATTCCCAAAGTAACGATCACAGAAACAAAGTTGGAGATGATGGTCACCAGAGTGTTGCTGATTGCCCGCTGTGCACCGACTACATCGTTATTAAGGCGCGACATCAACTCGCCAGTGCGGGTTTGGGTGAAAAAACGCAGCGACATGCGCTGCATATGGGCATATAAAGCCCGGCGCAAATCGTAGATCACACCTTCGCCGATGGTGGCATTGAGCTGCCGCTGCCATACGCCGATCATGCCGTTGAGAATGGGGATCGCGATCATGCCTAAGGCCAACCAATTCAAACGGGTAAAATCGCCGTTGGGGATCGCATTATCGATTAGATCGCGATATAGCAGGGGTGAAATTAGGCTGATGCTTGATATTAAAAGGATAGTAAGCAATAACCCTGCCACACGTGCTCGGTATGGAGTGGCAAAATCCCACACTCTCCAAAGCAGTTCGCGTGTGATTTGGGGTTGATCTTTATCTTCATCGTGACTGATGTAAGCCCACCAGCCACCGCCGTGCATTCCCATAAATCCTCCATTTTGTACTGAAGAAGGAAAGCCCCATTTATGGGGCGCTGTCCCTTAGCCCGGAGATTCATCTCAGGGCGGTTTATGTTATTTTAGATTTTGCCTCATAATTACGACCTCATGCCCGTGATAATGCGGCCGTTCGATGGGTTCCCAACCTAAATAGATGTAAAAATCCTCATGACTGCGAGTGTAAAGATACAAATTATGAACGCCAAGCCGTTTAGCCTCCAGCGCTGTGCGCTGGACAATTTGCGAACCGATACCTACCCCACGATAGGCCACATCCACATAAACAGCGCCCAACCAGTGCTCGTATTGGGGATGGGTTTCCATCTCTCGGATTTTGATGCTGGCACTGGCAACAAGCTTACCATCCAAGAATCCAACAAACGCAATTGGCAATGAGTCTATGTTCATTCGCCTGTTCAGGCGTTGTGTCACTTCCTCAATAGAGTTCTGGGGATTTCTGCGGCCCCATTCTTCAGAAAACCAGGTTGCTAATTGGCTGACTTGATTTGGGTGATCTGCTAGAAATTCAATGCTCAAACTCATAAAAGCTAATTCTTATCCAATGGATGAAATCTATTCCAAGTGTGAACGGAAGAACGCGACGACATCGCTCCAGTAATCACCAATTTCGAAGAACATCATGTGGCCATGAGGCTCAAAGGGAGGGTAGATGATCAATTGAACATCTTTCCCGGCAGCTTTCAAGGCTGCTTCCATATCTTGTGCACCCTCAACTAGGTTTTGATTTTTGTTGATATCTGCGGGATAATCATTGCTGGCTACCATCAGCAGGATGGGGATATTTATACCTTGGACAAACTTCGAAAATTCTCCATCTTTGGGCAACGCGCTGGCCATGATAATTGCAGCTTTAAGATCCGACCTTTGTGAGGCAACCATAAATGTGAGCATGCCTCCACGGGAAAAACCAACCAGCCCTAGTCGATCAATATCAACATAGCCCAAATTTTTGACATATTCGATCGCTGATTGGACATCATCCGTATGACCATCAAGTGGGACCGTTTGCCTTCTTATGGGGGAAAATCCAACCATACCCGCGTTAGCTAATGCCTGACAGGTTTCCTCCGGCGCTCCTCCGATCACATCGCCTAACCCTCCGTGGTTGAAAATGACTGCTGGGAAAGGCCCAATTCCCTGCGGTATGCAAAGATAACCAGATAAGTTCAATTCATCATTGTAGAAAACTTCAGTTTTTGACACTGAATCAAATACGATTGGTGTAACAGAGGGTTCGGCGGTTAGTGTGGGTGAATGAATGACCTTTGCTGTAGTTGGAGTGTTGGTTGGCGTTGATGGAATTGGTGTGAAGGTTTCTTGAGACGGAATATTTGTTGGCTCTGGTGGGTGAGGAGTTAGTGATATTGCTCGCTCACTCAATTTGCAGCCAAGCATTACCAGTGAAAAAAAGATTATGCTAAATAAACGAAAAAATTTTGTAATCATGGCCAACTCTGCGCTTCATACCAGTAAATATCGTAATTGAGAAACTTGATCCGATTATAATAGAGCCGTACTCCCTTGCGAAGTACGGCTCCGGTGTTTTTTACATATGGATTAGGCCTTATTCCCGAATTTCTAGCAATTCAACCTCGAAGATCAATGTTGCATTGGGCGGAATAACTCCGCCAGCACCATTTTCACCATAGCCTAACTCGGGCGGAATGACAAGTTGACGCTTACCGCCAACCTTCATTGTTGACAAACCTTCATCCCAACCAGAGATCACACTTCCTTGGCCTATGGCAAATGAGAAGGGCTGACCACGTTCCACAGAGCTGTCAAACATAGTGCCATCTTCTAACCAGCCACTGTAGTGAACCACCACAGTCTGACCAGCCTCGGGAGAATCACCCTCGCCCTCGACGAAGTCGTAATACATCAAGCCGCTTTCTGTGGTGACGTAATCTTCATCATTGACATCGGCCATTTTTGGGGGAATCATCAATTCTAGTAATTCGACTTCCATGATCAAGGTCGCGTTAGGGGGAATATCTCCTGAACCAGCTTCGCCAAGAGCTAAGTCTGGGGGGATCACTAAATAGCGTTTACCGCCCAGTTTCATCCCAGTGACGCCCTCGTCCCATCCCGGGAAAACAATGTCTCCACTTCCGATGACAAAGGTGATGGGCTGACTAAAGGTTGATGAAAACACAAAAGAATCTTCAGTTTCGCCTTGAACCCAAATGGTGTAATGGGTAATGACAGTATTGCCTGATTCAGCTTCGATACCCTCACCGTCGGCGAGCTCAATATACTGAAGACCACTTTCTGTTGTGGTTAGCTCATCATCAGTAACTTCTGTGGGTGTTGGGGGACTATCGATAGAGACGATTTCGATATCCATGATAATTTGGGAATTAGGAGGGATGATGCCGTATCCTGCTTCACCAAACGCTAATTCAGCTGGCAGCACCAGTTTGGCTGATCCGCCGGCCTTCATTAGCATGATGCCTTCTTCCCAGCCGGGAAGCAACTGCCCATTGCCCATAATTGCCATGGCTGGTTGACCTTGTTGGTACGTGTTGACCACCTCAGTGCCATCGGGCAATGAGCCAATTACATTCATGAGCACGATATCCCCCTCCTCAGGCAATCTGCCTTCGCCAGCAGCGACCTCTAAATATTGCAGCCCACTTTCTGTAGTGGTTGCACCATCGAGTGTAATTGGTTCGACGGGTGTAGGTTCAACTTCTGGCTCAGGTTCCTCGAGTGATACATCCTCTGAAGATACATCACTGGCATCCTCGGATGCGGCGTAAGCTTCTAGTTCTGCTGCTGTCTCATCTGAGCCTGAAACGGCAGCCTGGCAGGCTGTTATTGTTAGGGTCAGGATAAGAACAAATAATAACAATCTAAAATATTTCCTTGCTTGATTCACAAATATGCTCCTAAACAAACAAAATTCCAGGTCATCGACCTGGATTGGTAAAACAAGTCAAATACGGACAGATTCTATCACGCTCTGAAAGAGTACTGTCAATTATTAGGAAATGTTCATATTTGTTGGAATGATTATGTCTCCTATGCCTCTTCCTGTAATTCGCCTCCCAATCGCTTGTACATATAACGCACATTGACTTTGAATCTGGTCATGCCGCCCATTAGCCAATCTGAGAAGGGCTCAGGCAAGCTAATTTGCATGGCCTCTTCGATTGAGCCGTCCTTTTGGATCACCTTAGTGATGAGTTCTTCCAAAACATCAAAATATCCAAGTTGTATTTCAATGTCATTTTGGCTGCCTATTGTCCCGTGACCTGGAACCAATGTATGAAGAGATGTTTCTTGAAACTTCTTCAATTGCTTGCGCCAATGATCCAGATCGCAGACTCCCATATAAGGCTGTTGGCTGAAGAATCCAATATCACCAATAAGCGCAATCCCATCTTCGGGCAGCAGCAAAACTGCATCATCTCTGGAGTGCCCGGCTCCAAACGAGCGCAACTCTGCCTGACGTTTGCTGCCCTGCAAAGAGATACTATTTTTGAAGGTTTGGTCGGCATAACGCGGTTTGAATTCTGACATTTCAGCGATGAAATATCGAGCGCGAGTGATAGAAAGCTCCAAGCCAACGCGCACTCGCTCATCATTTTCATTCTCAAGCTGCGCTTCCAATTCTTTGACCCACGCATCCCATTCTTCTGGATTTTGAGTATCTTTTACCAACTCCTCACACCATTTGACGGTTTCGGCGCGGGTTATTTCACTAGCATATATGGTTGTTTGCTCATCGAACGCTGCTGCGCCAATCCAATGGTCATTATGAGAATGGGTGAGGGCGAGATAATCCACTGGGCGCGAAAAAAGCTCTTCGGATACTCTTCTTAGATCACGTGCAGCTAACGCCGTATCGAATGCATCGATGACCAGGGCGCGATCGCCAAGATCTATGATGCCGGCATTGTTATATGCTGCTCCACCTGATTTATGGATCGCTGCGAAAACCCCTTCAGCTAGTTGGTGCAACTCAAAGTGTTTGGATTGAAACATGTTTTTTGAAGACATTGTTAAACTCCATTGATTATTGATTTCGTAAACCCCTGAGCGGAAAGACTGGAGCGTTCTTCGACTTTGCTCTAGCTCCGCTCAGAATGCTCCAGACTTGTAGTCGAAGGGCCAAGCATTTGCAGAAAATTAGAGATCAAAAACAAAAAAGTCCGCCATTCTGACGGACTTAATTGTACATGGGCGTGCAAGCCTTGGTTTATGTTCCTTCTTGCCAGGAGCTGAGATAAGCGATCTGCTCCTCGGTGAGCACATCGATATCGACACCCATGGATGCCAGTTTCAATCTTGCGATCTCAGCATCTATATCTTCGGGTACAGAGTAAACGATATTCTTGAGTTTGTCGGCATTTTTGATCATATACTCCGCGCTGAGCGCCTGGTTGGCAAAGGACATATCCATCACACTGGCGGGATGCCCCTCGGCCGCGGCCAGGTTAATCAGGCGGCCTTCACCCAACAGGTTGATCTGGCGTCCGTCTGGGAGATCATACTGGTCGACAAAGGGGCGCACGAGGCGCTTCTCAGCAGCCATCTCTTCCAGGGCAGGGATGTTGATCTCAACATTGAAGTGACCGGAGTTGGAGACAATGGCACCATCTTTCATGGCCTCAAAGTGGTGCTTGTCGATGACGTTGATGTCACCGGTCAAAGTGCAGAATATGTCTCCGATGGGGGCAGCTTCGATCATCGGCATCACGCGGAACCCATCCATGACTGCTTCAAGGGCTTTGATGGGGTCAACCTCAGTGACGATCACATCCGCACCCATGCCTTTGGCGCGCATCGCCAAACCACGGGCACACCAGCCATAACCACCGACAATAAATTTCTTGCCGGCAATCAAGATGTTGGTCGCGCGGATGATACCGTCTATGGTGGATTGACCGGTGCCGTAGCGATTGTCGAAGAGGTGTTTTGTCTGAGCGTCGTTGACGGCTACAACAGGAAATTCCAAAGCTCCGTCGTAGGCCATAGCCTTCAAGCGGATCACACCCGTGGTGGTCTCTTCTGTACCGCCGATGACGTGCTCGAGCATCTCACGGCGGTCTTTGTGTAGCGTGCTGACAACGTCGGCGCCGTCATCCATGGTGATATGGGGTTTGTGATCTACAGCAGCATTGATGTGCTTGTAATAAGTGACGTTATCTTCCCCTTTGATGGCGTGTACGGGGATTTCATCATGCATGACCAGAGAAGCGGCCACATCATCTTGGGTTGAAAGGGGGTTCGATGCTACCAGAACAATTTCAGCACCGCCAGCCTGAAGAGTTTTCATCAGATTGGCTGTTTCAGTTGTCACATGCAGACAAGCTGACATGCGGATGCCTTCGAAGGGTCGTTCCTTCTCAAAGCGATCTTTGATCGAACGCAAAACGGGCATTTCTCGGTCTGCCCATTGGATGCGGCGGCGACCACCTTCGGCTAATTTCGTATCTTTGATATCGTATTCCATTACGTACTCCATTTATTTTTCTGATTGTCTTTAATCTGAAAGACGAGTAGTCAGTTTATGAAGGACAATCGGACTATTCGACTAGGGGACTAATTGACAAGTATTTCTAGTACTCCACCATCATCAAAATGTTCGCGGAACCTGGTTACAAAGTCTTCAGGGGAATATTTGTGTTCCTGGGTTCCGGTGCTTTCCAAACAATAGGTAGCAGCCAAAGCGCCAATTTTACCGCATATTTCCCAATCGAGACCATGAGAATATCCCGTCAGGAAGCCACCACGGAAGGCATCGCCCACTCCCGTGGGATCGGCAATTTTCTCAGGGGAAACAATTGGGGTGCGAATCTCCTCACCATCGGCATAAATTGATGCGCCAGCCTCTCCGCGTGTAATCACAACAAAGCGCCGACCCTCATGAATATCAGCTTCATCCATTCCCGTGTGCTTTTTGATCAGCTCAATTTCGTAGTCGTTGACCATCAAAGCGAATGAACCTTCCACACCGATACGTAAATCTTCCCCCGTCATACGCGGGATCTGTTGGCTGGGATCGTACAAATAGGGGATGTCCAATTCCTGACATTCCTGTGGGTATTGGACCATAGCATCTGGTGCGTTGGGAGAAATTACCACGAGGTCTGGTTTTTCGTCCAAATCGTGGAAGGAAAGCTCACCAGCGCGATCCATTGCACCAGGATAGAAACTGGCGATCTGGGCATTGGATTGATCAGTGTTGGCAAAGAAGGAGGCTGTGAATTCGCCATCAATAACTTTCATTAGGCTAGTATCGACGCCAACATTTTCCAGCATGGCGCGATACTCGGCAAAATCTTCTCCCACGGTTGCCATCACCCTAGGGCGGCCACCCAAAAGCGCCAATGTGTAGGCGATGTTTGGGGAGATGCCTCCCCGGCGTCGGACCATGGAATCGACCAGGAAGGATAAACTGATCGAATCAAGTTTGTCCGGCAGGAAGTGATCCTTGAATAAACCGGGGAAGGTCATCAAGTAATCGTATGCAACTGAGCCAGTTAGTACTATGTCCATAATTTGTTCCGTTTGAATGTCCACTCATTTAAAGTTGGAAGGCTTTATCCTTCAAATGGGCGAACGAATTTTGGTAAATTGATATCGAATGGAGGATAAACCACCCCGTTTTCTGTCACGATGCCAGTGACAAGGCGATGAGGTGTGACATCGAAAGCTGGATTGCGAGCCGTGGCACCTTCAGGGGGAACCTGGCGTCCCAGGAGGGTCAGATCCAGGACCTCGGCTTGATCCCGTTCCTCGATGGGGATCATGTCTCCAGAGGCCAACGATAAATCCACCGTTGAAGTGGGTACCACGGGATAGAAGGGCACATCGTTGTCATTGGCAGCCAGCGCTAGCATATAAGTGCCAATCTTGTTGGCGACATCGCCGTTGCCTGCCGTGCGGTCCGAGCCAACGAATACTTTCTGTACCTGACCGTTGCTCAAGAATGAGCCAGCAGCGTTATCGCTGATGATGTCAAAGGGAACGCCGTATTGAGTCAGCTCCCAGGCTGTCAGGCGGGCACCTTGCAGGCGCGGGCGCGTTTCATCCACCAGCACGTGGATATCCTTGCCTTGCTCATGTGCCATGCGGATTACGCCTAATGCTGTGCCCCAATCGACCGTAGCCAGCGCGCCGGTATTGCAGTGATGAATCACGGTATCGCCATCATCGATCAACTCAGCACCATGCGCGGCCATGCGTTTGTTGATCACCACATCTTCGTCAGCGATCTTCTGAGCCTCGGCGAGAATGGCTTCTCTGAGATCGTCGGCGCTACCCTGAAAATCTGAAGTGGCAGCCAAGATACGATCTAATGCCCAAGCCAGATTGACTGCCGTGGGGCGCGCCTCTTTAAGATAATCGGAAGCATCAATTAGATCTGCGCCTAAACTCGTCGTATCTTTTGCTCTAGATTGTTGGGCGGCGAGCGCCAATCCAAAGGCTGCAGCCCCACCGATTGCTGGCGCGCCGCGCACAACCATATCGGTAATTGCCTTCGCAACCGCGCGATAGTCATCAAAAACGGCTACTTTAAACTCGCCCGGTAGTAGCCGTTGGTCGATCATTTGGAATTGAGAAGTAGAGTAGTTCCATTCGACTGTTCGCATTGAAAATCCTTGGGATTTGATGTTGGATGTTTGAAATCTTTCTAAGAACCGTCATTTCGGCCTGGCTCAGTCCAGGCTGCAAGTCGCCCGAAACTTGTACTGCGACCGAAGGGAGTGTCGCAGTGGCGGGCTTCCAGTCTGATTGCAAATTGCAGATATCATTTCATCGCCAGCAGCGTATTCTACCTCAACTTAGTAGAATCCAATATCTAATATCCAACCTCCAACCTCTAAAATCTATTCTCCATTCGTAAAACACACCGCCAGTAATTCGAGCATCGATATATACCCCTTTACATGGTAATGCTCATCAACCACAGGTAAACCCGCCAAACCACTCTTCTTCATGCGCTGGAAAGTTTCTTCCAGGTTTGCATCTTCCATAGCATAGACTGGATCGCTCATGATGTCTGCTGCGACGAGTTCCTGATCTGGTTTGGCGAATTTCAAGGCTTTATTGTATTCATCGGGTTCATTGATATAAGCTTCGGGAATGACTGGCGCCATCATAACTTCAGCCATATTAGAAATATTAAGAATCCCCATCAACCGCATCTCAGTATTTACCACGCAAGCGATGGATACGTTTGGGGTATCGATCAACTTAGAGAGCACTTCATTCACAGGCGTGTCTACAACTACAATGACAGGTTCTAGGGATAGATGTTGAATAATCTCTGAGACGCGCGTTTCCCGCTGATGAGACCAATCGACCAATGCATCACGGCCATAGATTTCTTTGATATCTTCTTGAAACCATTTTAAAAGATTGGAAGGTTCCTTCTTTTCTTCGGGTTCAGGATCCTCTCTTGGTTGTGTTTCACGCCATTTTTGCAGTCCCAAAACATTGCCAATCGGGATCGTGAACAGAATGCCGCTGCGCGGGCTGTCGAAACCCTTTACTACGCGATCCGCCTCGGAGATAGCCCGCTCGAGAATTTCTGATTCATCAATAAGACTGACCACAGTGCGCTGCCCAGGTTCATCTTGGGTGAACATATTGATCAAAACACCAAGTCCCCCTCGTCTGGCGTGTTTCTGCGCCTGGTAGCCACCCATGCTGGGTAGAATTGTCACCCCTGGTACCCCGGCGCGATCCCAGGCTTTGAGCAGCTTGGGTAGCAAGTCCGGATCATGTAGGATGACGATAAGCGCAGTGGTGGGGATGTTTTCTTTTGCCATTTATCTCGCCTCTAAAATTGTGGCACTTTTTCGAGTTAATCCTCTGTCGATGGGGATTCGCTGGATTCTTCTGGTAAACCTTGAACGAGTATAACCCATGCGCCGTCAAGCTGATCGGCGGCCCGGACAGGAGAATCTGGCAGGGCTTGTAGGGCTTCTAATAAAAATTCATTGACCTGTTCCAGGGCAGGTTTCTGGTCATCAGATACTTGGCCCCCAAGGATTGTCAGCGCTTCAAGTCCATCTTGAATATTAGTTTCAGCGCTTTCTAGATTCCCTTGAGACAAGAAGAGCCGCGCCCGCGTTAGAAATTCCATACCTCGGAGCAGTTGAATCTCATTCTTTAGTTCAACCAACCCCGAAGGCGGCTCCTGTTCCACTTCACTAAGGGATGTTATTTGCTGTTCGAGATTTTCAATCGTAGCCGCCAATTCATCCAATACGCTTTGGAGAGCTTCAAGATCGTTTTGCGCTTCTTCTAGAATTGTTGGCAACGGATCTAATCTGGCGATGGATTCTGCCTGAGATTCTTGTACTTCCTTTGCAGCAGTAAGTTGTAACTCCAATTCGCGAATCTTTTCTTTATATGCATCGCTTTGGATTTCCAAATCTGACAACCTTTGTTGCATTGAATCAAGGCGCGAGGTGAGTAATTCTATCTCTTGGTCTTGGCGAGCTTCAAAATCATCTAGGCGCAAAGTATTATCTTCGACGGGTTGCACGTAGCGTTGGTACAACCAGGGGATACCCGTTACGGCAAGGTAATAGATGCCCACCCCAATCCCGATGGCAAGAATCAGTACAAGTAGAAATCGCACCACAAAGCGAATAAAACCTAGAAATCTATTTTTCTTTGGCGGGGGTGTTATTTGCGTGTTCATGAAATTTCCTCTCTCGAATCATTTTCCCTATATTCCACAATAGAAGATTTGGAATTCACTTTTTGCGAACTTAATTGGTCTCTGTGCATATTCCAGGTGAGTTGTTCTTCCATACTGACTTGTTGCAGGCTAAGGCTAATGCGTTGTTGAGCAGGTTGTATGCTGACAATCCGTACCAGTATCTTATCACCTGCTTTTGCGGTGTCTTGTAAATTTTCCTGCCCATCCGTTGAATACTCACTTTGGTGAAGCAGACCATCTACTCCTGCAGCCAATTGTAGGAAGATCCCAAAAGGGCGTATTGATGTGACTTGACCCTCCACCAAGTCACCCACTTTGTAGCGATCTTCGATTCCTGTCCACGGATTTGGTAGGTACGCTTTGCGACTTAGGCTCACTCGATTGCGTTCAAGGTCGATCTCTTTTATGGTAACTGTAATCTCATCGCCAATCTTCACAATTTCCGAGGGGTGGTTAATGCGCTGCCAGGATAATTCTGAGATATGCACCAACCCATTAATACCGCGCCCTAAATCAACAAAAGCGCCAAATTTTGCTAAATTAACCACCCTTACAGACATTGTCTGGCCTACATTTAATCCTGCTAATTGACTATGTGTTTGCTCATCTCGCCCAAATTTGGCTGAAAAGATCAGTCGATCGCGCGGCCGGTCTACGTCTATGATCAGGATGCGCATTGTTGTGCCAATCATGCGTCTCTTAAATTCGAAAGCTTGTTTGCTTTGGCTGATATTTTTTAATTCTGGAATTTGAGAATTGGGAAGAAAACCTTGTAGGTTGCCAAATTCAACCAGTAAACCACCCTTATTTTGATCGATGATTTTTTGTTCAACAGGTATGTTGCTTTGAAGGTAACTTTCAGCTGTATCCCAATCTTTATCTTTGCCCCCTTCATCTTTGCTTATTTCATTTTCGGTTGGTATGTAAAATTGCTTGTTTTCGTTTTCTACATATTCTGAATTTGTGTAGTGTTCATCGAATCTTTGATCATCATTAACATTATCAGCATTCATGTTTTATACCATGGCCTTGAATACGTATATTTGGTTGTCGACAATGCTGGATGGACACCATTTGATCAAAAGGTGCCAATGGGAATAGCAATATTTTGCTAATGTCGTGTCGCTCCCCCTGATGGTTTTTATAATTTGTCACAAAGTTCGTGTTTTTTTTCTATTGTTTTAGTAGTGAGGGCAGGCAGTAATCAGTTTGCTGCCTGCCCATATTTTCAAATCTAAAAAGTGTTTAGGTCGTGGTTGTGGTTGGCTGAACAGGCCCAAGGAAATCCTGCAGTTTGCGGCGAACGCCTGGGCGGCGCAGTCTGCGCAAAGCCTGTGCCTCGATTTGGCGGACTCGCTCACGAGAAACCCCGACTTTGTTGCCTACTTCTTGAAGTGTATGGCTTTTACCATCCGGGATGCCATATCGAAGGCGCAAGATTCGAGCCTCTCTTGCGGGCAATTCTTCCATGACCTCTTCGAGCTGTTCGCGCAATATTTGATGCGTAGTTGTTTCATCGGGCGAAGGTGTGTCTCCATCCTCGATGAAATCTCCCAAGACAGCATCACCCTCAATGGTGGTAGGCATCTCTAGGGAGAGAGGGCGTCGAGCAACCTGAAACATATAGCGCACTTTATCAGGAGAAATCTGTAAATCTCGTGCCAATTCGTCGACAGTCGGATCGCGCTCTAAATCCTGTTTGAGCTTGTGTTGCGTGCGGAACAGGCGTGAGATTTGGTCACCCATGTGAACCGGGATGCGGATCGTGCGGCCTTGATCTGCAATGGCGCGTGTCACAGCCTGACGGATCCACCAAGTGGCATAGGTGCTGAATTTGTAGCCGCGCTTGTAGTCAAATTTCTTGGCGGCTCTCATTAACCCAATATTACCTTCTTGAATCAAATCGATGAAAGGAACCCCGCGGCCCATATGCTTCTTTGCCACACTGATTACCAGCCTGGTGTTTGCCGTAATCAGATGTTCAACGGCTTCCCATTCACCACGAATCGCTTCATGAATTTTTAAGCGATCCTTTGTTGCAATTAATCCTTGAGCTAACTTGTTGCGGGCTTTACGACCGCGCTCAATCTGTTTGGCAAGCTTAAGCTCTTCCTCGGCGGTGAGCAGGGGAACATGGGCGGCATCTTTAAAATATAAGCCAAGCAGATCTTTCGTATCGATATTAGCCAGTCGGTTTTCTTGTGCGATGCGACGTTCTTTTTCGTCTTGCACTTCTTCGGTTAATTCCGCTTCGGTGGGATCTTTCTCATCATCCTCAACGTAGGGAATTTGCGCGTTCAATAGTGCTGCGAACACTTCCTCGAGTTGACTTACATCTTGCTCCGCGTCAGGGAAATGACCGAGAATATCGTCGTAGCTAACGAACCCTTGTTGGCGTCCTAATTCAACCAGTTTTCCAAGGGCCGAATATTTGCTATCGCCGTCTTCCAGCGAATCTAGTAGTTTGTCGTTAATTTCTGTAATCATAAATGACGTATATCAGCAGGTCAGGTTATCGCTGAGTATACTTCTTATGGCGGTAGACAATCCGTCCACGAGTCATGTCATATGGAGACATTTCAATAGTTACGCGATCGCCAAGTAGAACACGGATATAGTATTTTCGCATTTTGCCGGCTAAGTAGGCAATAATTTCATGACCGTTATCCAAATCAACTTTGAACTGCGTGCCAGGTAAGGCTTCGGTGATCACACCGTCTACTCTAATTTTGTCTTCTGCTTTTGCCATAGAACCTCTCAACACTCTAGTCGGTTACTTCGTTGTCGGCGCATTGGGGATATCCTTTTGCGCTTGATATTAGACTTGTAAATGCATAAATGAGTTTAATTTATTTGCTTTTCAAGTCAATCGTTTACTTCCGAATTGACAACACTGGTAGATGTTTGTTATTCATCTGGCCGAATGTAACCTCGACCAAGTTGCGTCACTCCTTTCTCTAAGATAAAATTTCAGTTGGCAGCAATCCAACATTGTTTGACATCTTCGCGGCGCTGCCAGACGCGATGATGGTTCAACTTTAAAAACTTAAGTTTACGAGATCGGCTTTGGAGGCAAAAATAAAACCCGGCTGACATCTACGGACGCAAACCGAGTGCAACATGCTGAATCTATGGCTTAGTGTCTTCTAGGATAGAGTTCGATTGGAAACTTTTTGTCCCAACGAAATTAAGCCACTCGAGAAAAAACCAAACTTTTCTCAAGTATTAGCCAGCCCGTAAACCAGTTGATTATACCATATTACATTGTAGCTTTCGAGTCAAGCGCGTGATTCTTAAAAAGTATTAACATTAGAAAAATCGCTTGAATTCTTAAACCAAAGATGTTTAAAAATTAAGCTTTTAGCGCTTGCTCGAAAAGCTAATCCCCAAATTATGTATAAGAAAGCAACCCTTATTCTGATATTGACTATCGCGCTTGGGAGTTGTAATTTCCCGGGCAGCGCTGCACCGCAACCTACAGTTGCGCAACCATTGATCATGCCCACTGCAACCGTGATTCCTGAAGTAACACCCTTGCCCACGTCTACGCCATTGCCAACGCCTGCCAGGTTGGCAAGCGTAGAAGACGCTGATGAAGCATTGTTCTATGGGGATTGGGAAGCTGCATTGTCGTCCTACTCTGCCGCCTATGAAAATTCCGTTGATCCAGAATTGCGCAGCGCAGCTTTGTTGGGCTTAGGCCGCACATACTTCAATTTGAATGAATATGAACTTTCGCTGCAATCCCTCCAAACCCTGCTTAATGAATATCCCGGATCAGCACATGTGCCCAGTGCTCAGGTCGCTTTAGCAGAAACCCATAAAGCGATGGCCTTGTACAGCGAAGCCGCACAGGCTTATGCTGCATATTTGGCAGTCCGACCAGGCATCATTGATTCATATATTCAAGAGCTGCGCGGCGATGCACTGGTAGCAGCAGGGGACATGCCGGCAGCAATCGGTGCTTATCAGTCTGCGCTCGCTTCTCCAAGAGTGGGTGATACCCTGCCTATCGAAATCAAAATTGCCAACGCTTACGTTTATCAAGATGATCACAATACTGCGTTGATTGCCTACCAAGATATTTTCAACCGCACCAATAACGACTTTACCAAAGCCTATCTCAATTATCTGATGGGGCAATCTTATACCGCGCTAGGGCAAATGGATCAGGCTTATAAGATATATCTTGATGCCGTTGAAAATTATCCTCTTTCCTATGATAGCTATCAGGCTTTGATCATTTTGGTGGAAGCAAATTACCCAGTTAGCAATTACGACCGTGGGTTGGTTGATTATTATGCTGGGCAGTACAGCCTTTCGATTGCTGCTTTTGATCACTATTTTATTGAAACAGAGGAAATCTCTGATGATGCTGCTGCCACAGCAGATTATTATCGGGGCTTATCCTTTCGGGCTTTGGGTGAACCCGAAACGGCGATTTCAATCTGGGATGGAGTGATTCAATCTTACCCCGAGGCAGACCGATGGGACGATGCCTGGGAACATAAGGCTTATACTCAATGGGCTTATCTCGAGCAATTTGATTTGGCAGAAGAGACATTATTGGAATTTGTACGCCAGAGTCCTTGGCACATCCGTGCCGCAGAATTCCTCTTTGATGCTGGTCGAGTGGCCGAACGTGACCGGGACCTGAGTGGGGCTGCGGTAATTTGGCAGCGCATAGCCTCCGAATATCCATCCAGCGAATATGTGCCCAGATCACTTTTTCTGGCCGCCATTTCTTATTATCGGTTGGGGGATTATGATACAGCTTTAGCCATTCTCCAGCGCTTCTCGAACGCTGCGGCAACACTCAGTGATAAGGCCGCCGCGCAGTTTTGGATTGGGAAGTCTTATCAAGCTCAAGGTGACGAGAATTCTGCCAACGCGGCATTCAACCGGGCGGTCAGCGAAGACCCTACAGGGTATTACAGTGAACGAGCACGCGATATTTTATTAGGGCGAGAACCATTCGAGCCGCCCCTGGTCTATGATCTAGGATTTGACCCCGACTATGAGCGCGGAGATGCTGAATACTGGATGCGTGAAATCTTTGCCATCCCTGAAGGTATTGATCTCAGCGGGCCAGGACCGCTTTACAATGACCCCCGCATGATTCGCGGTACTGAACTGTGGAATATTGGTTTATTCGAAAAAGCGCGGTGGGAGTTTGAGTCACTGTGGCAGGATATTCATCTAAACCCAATGGATAATTATCGACTGGCCAATTATTTGGTTGAATTAGGATACTATCGTTTAGCCATATTTGCAGCACGCGAAGTGTTGAATTTGAATCAAATGGACGATGCTGCTACTATGGATGCTCCGAAATATTTCAATCATATTCGGTTTGGCAGTTATTATCGTGATCTTGTGGTTCCCATTTCTCAAGCCTACGGCTTTCACCCGCTCTTCATATTCAGCGTCATGCGCCATGAAAGCCTATTTGCCAGTTGGGTCGATTCATCGGCTGCTGCACGAGGTTTGATGCAGATCATTCCCAGCACTGGGGCGAGTATCGCTGCTCAAGCGGGCTGGCCCGAAAACTACACCGCGGACGATCTCTACCGCCCGAAGGTGAGCATTACATTCGGAGCCGATTATCTCAGCGATCAACGAGATTATTTTGACAATGATCTTTTTGTAGCCTTAGCTGCTTATAATGGGGGACCAGGAAATGCGGCGATTTGGAGCGAATTGGCAGGTGAAGACCCCGACGTGTTCTTGGAAGTGATCCGTTTCGGTGAGACTCGCGCGTATATTAGGGGAGTATATGAAATCTTTTCGATCTATCGCAATCTCTATGACCGCACACCATAAGCTGAGCAGGTGGGGTGCACTTCTTCCCAAGTGCACCCTACCCACGCATGTCAGGATTTAGTATCGCAGTAAAGCACCAATATTTCCATGTTCTTTCAGAGTTTCGTTTTCTTGGAGAACTTCAACCTCGCCGCCTTCTCTTAATACCCTGCGCACAGCCATCTCGACTGCATCGGGAATTTCTGAAAATTCGCCATCGCAAAATGGGCAATTGTCTGCCGGTTTCGCAGTCAGGAAATCACATGATTGACAACGATATCCGGGCGCTTTAAAACCTTCCTGGATCAACAGTGTTTGGATGCGGCCATCATGTATTGCTCGTAGGGTTTCATCAAGGTCGAGAACACCCGCAAGACCTTTTAGGGCATTCGTTACGAGTAAATTTGCAAGTTGAGACTCTCTCTGGAGTTCATTCTTCAGCCCGATCTCCATGGCCTTGTCGAGAACTTCAGTATGGTTGGCAGTCATACTAATGGGGAAGGTGCCCACGATTAAACTTTGCCAGGTTTTTGGTAGGTAATTTCGAAAGCGGGCGATATTGTCCTCTGTTCCCCCGATGAGTACTCGACGTACAGCTTGCTCAGAGAAAAATTGTGAAGCGAAATTGGCTGCTTCTTTCATGTTGCGATCGGTGGTTTCCTTAGGGGGTATCTTTTGTGCATCTCTACCGCGCCCCCCGCTGGCTTGTGAACCACCGCCATGTTTGATACGTTGTACATCTTCACCAAGATGTTCTGCTTGTTCGCGTAAAGCACCCATATGGAAAGAAAACAAGCGCGCGCCTTGTCTATCGATCAGAACAACTCCATAGTATCCGAATGAATCTAGTAAGTTTGCCAGGGGCTTGACATGGGGGCGATTGGCGTTGACACGCACCCTACTTCGTACCGGTACAGCGATGGGATAAGCCCGAAAGAACCCTTCTGATACACATGAGAAGATCGCAACGCTGCGGCCTGCCCAATCGTATTCTTGATCGAAGAAGCGCTCTACTTCGGATGCATCTTCAGCAGGGGTGTCAGCCTCTTTTAGCTTGGAGCGTAGTTTGAGTTTGTAGACATCCGCGCTGCCCAGTGCTGGATCCGTATTCAGATAAACGCTAAGCACGGGGTGTTGTGCTTTATAATTCAGCAGTTCTTGCAGATCGCTCTTAGTCAACATAAGTAGCTCCTCTCTATATGAATTGTTTAAAGGTTCTTTCCCATTGTGGGGAAGAACCGCTATTTATATTACGGGCGTTCAGCCAACGTTAGATCAACTTCGATTTGCTCACCTCCACGCAATATTGTAAACACTACGGTATCGCCAGGGGCTGTATGCAAAATCAGATAAGATATTAAATCGTTGAAGTCACGAACTTCATTCCCGTCAATCCCAATGATGAGATCGCCACCCGAAGGAAGGAACGGAATACCGCTATCTTCCGAACCGCCTCGCAAACCAGCCCTTGATGCTGGACTATTGGGGGACACATCGATAATATACACCCCTGTTGATTGGGATAATCCGAGGGCCTCTTGTTGGAACAGACTGAGGTCTCCTCCGGGAGGGCTGCCAATTCCGATGAAAGGGTAATCGTAATGCCCATCGGCGATGAGATGGGGAACGACACGTTTGACAATATTGATGGGTATAGTGAAGCCAATCCCCGAGTTAATGGGTTGGCCTGTATCATCGAAGGTGGAGCTTTGAATGGCAACATTAACTCCAATAACATCACCATTCAGATTCAGCAAGGGGCCGCCGGAATTGCCAGGGTTGATGGCAGCATCAGTCTGAATGATGCCCCCCGCAGTATAGTAAGAGTTCCCACCCGGTGCTTCATGTAGGGATGGAAGGGTACGCCCAAGTGATGAGATCACACCACTCGTCAGTGTTCCGCTAAGCCCATGGGGGTTGCCAATTGCCACAACGGTCTGACCTACTAAAAGCGAGTCCGAATCTCCCAGGGGAATCGGAATAAGCTCTTCGGCAGGCGCATCCACTTTGAGCACAGCAATATCAGAATCGGCATCTGTCCCAAGGATTTCGCCTCGGGTTTTATATCCTGATGGAAAATCGATCTCTAATTCTGATGCTGAACGGACAACGTGGAAATTTGTGATGATGTGTCCATCAGAGTCGATGACGAAACCTGAACCAAGGGAACTGGAACCTCCTGATTCTTCTGAAAGTACCCGGATAGAAACAACACCGGGATTAACTCTTTGGTAAAGCGATGTAAGCAGTTCTTCTTGAGTAAAACTAACTTCAACCACCTGAGTTTCTGGTACTGGTGTTGATTCGATTTCTGTAGCCGTGGCTTGACTCTCCGGAGTTTGGGTTTGAGTAGTTGCGTTTGTTGAAATTGATGCTACACATGCAATTGATACCAATGTTAAGACGATGGAGATCATTGCTACAGATCGTGATTTTCTTTTCATTTATGGTCAGCCTTTTCGAATTCTTTGAGCTTCTTATTAAAACTTTTACCTTCTTCCTATCGATTGTATTTGTAATCGTATTCTTACGTCAAGCGGTTTGTCTCAGAAGAGGAAGAAAAAAATCTCCCGCTTTTCGTGTATCCGTGCTATCATAAGTATATGAGCACTCCCCTAGAGCGGATACTTATTGTCGAGAGTGATCCCGATGTCAGTGATCTGATCGCCAGGCAAGTATTACAGCCGTTAGGATATCGAACTAAGGTAGTTTCGGGGGCACCTTTGGCGATTCAAGAAACGACCCGGTTTTCTCCAGACATTACTATTGTAAACCTGAATTTGCCTGATCTAAGCGGTAAAGACCTTCTGGTGGCTCTCTCTTCGCAAGGGTCGGAAGTGCCAGTGATTGTTATTGCTGAAGAGGGCGATGAAGAAAATGTAATTCAGGCATTCCGTTTAGGGGCTACCGATTTTCTCAAGAGTCCATTGAGGGAAGCGGAAATTGTTTCAGCAGTAGAGCGAGTTTTGATGCAAGTTCGTGCTAAACGTGAGCGACGATTGTTAGCCCATAAACTCGAGAAAACCAATCGGGAATTAAAGCGTCGAGTACGCGATTTGACTACGATATTTGGCATTGGTAAGGCAGTAACATCGATTACTGATCAGCAAATGTTGTATGATCGCATTGTCGAGGGTGCTGTGGCAGTTACGGATGCAGACAAAGGCTGGCTGCATTTGCGCAAGGCTGACTCTAAAAAATTTGTTTTGAGAGCAGTCAAAAACCTCCCGGCGACAGTTTCAACATCGAATCTTGGGAAAGAGTGGGACGATGGAATTAGTTCCTTAGTCGCATTGTCGGGCGAGACATTTTCAATTAATGGAGAGCCGCTTACAAAGTTTAAAGTTTCTCAATTAGGAAAATCTGCCTTAGTTGTGCCTGTAAAGGCTCAGGATGAAGTGATCGGGCTTTTGGTGGTCGTTCGTGAAAAAAAGACCCCATTTGATCCGGGAAATCAGTTTATGTTAGAGGCAGTTGCAGATTATGTATCGGTTTCATTGGTAAACGCGCGCTTGTTCAGGGCTTTGGCAAAACAAGCGCGAACGCTCCAAAATTCGGCTGGTACCACAACTGAGAAAACTATACGCTTAAGTGGTGAAATCGTTGATGAAGTGAATAAGATTTTTCAGATCCCCTATTCTGAAGTTGAACAGCAAATAGACTTTTTACTGAATGGTAATTCTGAAGGAATCACTGATGACAAACAAGATGTTTTAAACAAATTACAGTCGAATTTGGTAGATATCAAAAATCTTGTGGAAACATTATCTCAATTTGAGAAGGTTACATCGTAGTGATAGCGTACTCTAAATGGTAAAAATTTCGTTGATTGCGGGTAGGATTGGAAATCTACTATATTTCTCGAGAAAAGATACACTAAAACAAAGGGTATCATATGCCCAGTAGCAATATTCTGCTAATAGTTTCTGATGAACAGATGGGTGACCTTCTTGAAAGAGGGGTATTAAAGCCGGTTGGATATCAAATTACACAAGTAGCTGAGCCAACTGCTGCAAAATCTATAATTCGATCTTCGCCTGTGGATTGTATTATCTTAGAGAGTGGTGTTGGGGGAAAGAATTATAAATTAGTTTATGATCTTTTAGAATCCTTTCCGGCAACGCCGTTGATTCTGATTGGATCCGAGAAAGATACAGAGCATTATGTGAAATTATTGCGATGGGGTTTATCGGATTTTCTAACACCACCGCTGAAACCAGACGTTGTCTTAGAATCTATTCAACGAGGTGTTGATCAAAGTGCTCGTTTGAATTCCTGGGCTAAGGATCAATACAGGCGTGATACAGATTTTTTGCGGCAGAGAGTCAATGTGCTTGAGACCTTGGGGAATGTAGGTCGTTCAGTTACAGCATTGCTTGACTTGGACGAAGTATTGAAGACGGTTGTAGATGCTGCTGTTGAATTTACCGGTGCTGAAGAAGGAAGTTTGCTAATCTTAGATGAATCCAGTGGGGAATTGACGATGAGAGCATCGCTCAATTTCCAGGATGAATTTGTAAAGACATTCCGTTTGCCGATTAATGACACTTTGGCTGGGGAAGTAGTTCGGACTGGCAAACCGGTTTTGCTCGATGAGAAATCGCCCCAAAAAATTAAAACATCCTATTTAGTAAAAACGCTAATTTATGTGCCGCTCAAAATCCATGATAAAGTTCTCGGAGTTTTGGGTGTAGATAATCGGGAAAGCGAACGTCCATTTCTGCCGCAGCATATTTCACTTGTATCTACCCTGGCAGATTACGCTGCGATTGCTATCGAAAATGCGCGTTTATTTGAGAATACGGAAATCGCGCGTCACAAACTTGAAGCCATCCTAACTAAAATTGAAGATGGGGTGATTGTCGTCGATGCTGATGGAAAGGTGATCCTTGTCAATCGAGTTGCGCGCGCTCTTTTTGAGATCGACGATGATGAGTCGTTCATGAAACCAGTTGAAGATGTTTTCAATCATGAACAATTGGTCGAATTGCTAACCAATGGAAATGAAACCTTCCCATTTCGGTGTGAACTTGAAATCAATGAAGATAAAGTGATTAATGCTCAAATGAACTTTGTTCCAGACGTTGGGCTGACTATTACATTGCATGATGTGACCTATTTCAAGGAGCTTGATCGAATTAAAAGCGATTTCGTGAGCACGGTATCCCACGATTTGCGGTCACCACTGACAGCGATTCTGGGATATATTGAATTGCTTGAGCGCGTCGGCCCTATAAATGATAAACAACGTACTTTCATTCAACGGGTGCAAATGAGTGTACGTAACATAACGGAATTGATAAACGATTTGTTAGATTTGGGTCGGATCGAATCTGGGTTTGATGAAAGCAAGGTTTCTCTTTCTGTTACTAATGTTGTGAAGTATTCTGTCGAAAGCCTGAAAGATCGAATTCTCGAAAATGACATCAAATTGACTTTAGATGCCCCTAAAGATCTGCCTCAGATTATTGGTGATTCAGTTCGTTTACGTCAGGTAGTTGATAATTTATTAGGGAATGCACTGCGATATACCCAAAAGGGAGGAAAGATCGACGTTGTACTGAGAGAAGAAAATGAACAGATCATTTTCCAAGTATGTGATGATGGTGTAGGAATCCCCGCAGCAGATCGCCCTCACATATTTGAAAAATTCTATCGCGCAAGCAATGTTGTGGATGATATATCTGGGAGCGGATTGGGACTAGCAATTGTGAAAACGATTGTGGAAAATCATAATGGCAGAATTTGGGTTGATTCGACTGAAGGAGAGGGCTCTACATTTACGATTGTTTTGCCAATAGAAAAAAAACAAGAGTAGCGCATTTTGCTACCTGATTTGTTGAAGATACTGGCCAATTTTCAATAGCCCGTATCTTTTATTTTAATAATTGATGTTACGCAAGCTAAAGAGAATCTCCCTGGAAATAGGGGGTCG
>CAYQQX010000021.1:0-42826 GCA_964419495.1 uncultured Anaerolineales bacterium | reverse complement strand
AAAATTTCTATGGTTGCCCGCCTCCCTGCGGTGGCTGACCACCTGGTCCTTGCCCTCCGGGACCGTCCTGTTGCCCAGGTGGTCCTCCCTCGGGAACGCAGATCAACTGGCTTTGCAGATATGTGCAGGTTCCACTACCGGGACCAACAGAACATGTTTCGCCAGCACTCAGTCCTACGCAGGCATCAATGGCTTCCTGAGGCGGGCCTGCCTGATTGAACTGATTGTTATTTGCAGCCTCTGACAAACCATTACCTGTAGTTTGACCTCCTGTTGGCCCGCCGGAGGGGATTCCAGCAAATTCAGAGCCTGATCCAGCGTTAGGATCTGTATCACCGCCAGTGAGAACTTCATCCGATGTGCCACCGGTCACGCAACGTGCATAATTGTAGATGCGAACCGCGTCGCCTTGAGGGCCATGGCCCGTCGAGTAAACTGAAGGATCGCCGCTTTTTGAGTCAGCTCGCTGTGCGCCAGCGCCGTGAACGTCCATCCATTGGTTGTTCATATAACCCAGGGCTCGGCCAAAAGCGATATATACGCCGCTCCGGACACTGCCTTCGGAAGTCGCATGGGTGGTGCTGCTCCAGAAGGTGGGGTAATCGCTTTGACCGGCTTCGTTGGTGATTGACGATGTGTTGAAGATTGGATCGATGGCCGCTGAGTTGGTTGTGTCCGGTGAGCGAGTGTAGTCGACGATGCTGTGTAGCTCTTTGGCATTGGGCAAGCGCCAGTCATCTATCCCGGCGTAATCCAGGCTGGAGCAGTAGTTCAGTGCCCCTTCCCAGTCTAAGCCTGTGCCGCTGTCGGACTGCATCCAGGTCAGGCCGGTAGCGCTATCACTGATAGTGCCGTCTCCGTTGTCAACGAAATCGTTGACCCCGTAGCTGGTGTTGCCGCGTACATAAATGACAAAGTAAGTTTTTGCTTGTCCGTCTCGCATAGAATCTGCCGGGTAGCCTTTGATGCGCCCATCGGCGAAGTTGACGCCGAACATGGCTTGCTGACCGCTCATCACAGATCCACCGTAAATGGAACTGGTAGCCCACTGGGAGTCGATGGCGCGTTCCCCGGATGCGGTGTCTCCATATTCGAATACGAAGTAATCGGTGTCAATGAAGGGGATTGTTGCACAAGTGCCTTCTTCAGAACACCTGCTGACATCGGTGCCGCTGAAATCGATCAACGAGTAAAGCTCCTTGATGGTAGGCAAACGCCAATCATCATAACCGGCCAGTTCATAGCTGGATGCACCAGCAACAGCCTGGTCGTAGGTCATCTTCTCACCGGGGTCCTGCTGCCACATCAGGCCAGTCACCAGATCGGTCACGGTGCCGTCACCGTTATCCTGGTAGCGCGCCTGGTTGCCGAGTACCTGTCCATCCTGGCCGTAGAAGGTCTCGCCTTCCTCGGGGCAGGGGATGCTGGTTGAATCGCTGTAACAGTATTCCTGCCCCGTATCGACGATAGAATAACTGTACCCAGATGCATTGGTGGAGTCTTGCTCATCACTATTGGCTAGAACGGAAGCCAGTGGGAAGAGTGCGCCGCTTGCCGAAAATACGAAAGCGATTGCGACTGCAATCATTAGGGTTTTTCTTTTCTTGTTCATGGTTTGTTCCTTAAGAGTTTGCTTTTGGCAAACTTAACGATTAATCTTGACTGAATAGTAGCAAACACATGTTCAGAATTTGATTATATAGTGTATGGATTTGATGAATAGCTTTGTGAATTTCTAACTCAGCGATGTATTGCCCGCAAGGTATCGCTGGTGAGTAGAAGTTTTTTGCCTAAGATCCCCGCGATGACTCGATGGAAGGCAATCGCCAGTTCTGGATCCTCGACTTCCATTCGTTTGAGATTTTCACTAGAAAGGAAGAGCAGTATTCCCGGGCGGGTGCATTCAAACGTGGCTGTAGCGAATTGCTCTGAATAGTAGTCGATCTCACCGAACACTGTTCCGGCTTCTAAGATTCTAAGCAAAATATCCGCCTGATCTTTGGATGAAACTCGCGCGATAAACTGTCCATCTTCGATAAAATATAGCCCCCGGATCTCTTCATTCTCCATTATCAGACAATCACCTTCTTGAGTAGAAACGTTTTCCAGATATTTCAATATCCTGGAGATTCTGTTGGAAGGCTTGTGTTTCGCGCCAGGAGCGATCATCGCCAACCAATCCTTTTCCTCATCTTGGTCTGACAAACTCTCTTCGACAAGTTGAAGGATGGTTTTTGGCTTGGCGACCAAACCGACATTATGAAATATTGCAATTATGCTCTCTTCGCACCAGGCCGCCCCCTGGTCTAAATCTGGAAAGGTATGCAGGTATTCTCTAGACCCACTTTCAAGGATTTTCTTCTTTAGCTGGTCTTGAATCTTTGGAGAGAGGCCGGTGAATACCAGAGTGGTTCCGTGGTTGAGGGTCAGTTTCTTGAGTTTAGAAAAACTCAGGATAGCGGATGAGTCAATACCAGTTACCAACTGAAAATCCAGCAGCAGATACTGTAACTTAGGCTTATCAGGCGCCTCGATGCGTTCCCTGATTCTGGAAACTAATTTATCCGCCGTGCCAAAAAATATAAATCCTTGTAATTCAAAAATGTTGAAACTATTACCTCTTTGCTGTAATAGTTGTTGGTGCAAGCGTGGGCGTATAACGTGACTTTGGAAGTTAG
Organism: uncultured Anaerolineales bacterium; assembly: GCA_964419495.1. Taxonomy (GTDB): domain Bacteria; phylum Chloroflexota; class Anaerolineae; order Anaerolineales; family UBA11858; genus NIOZ-UU35. Next base: position 40,148 of record CAYQQX010000021.1, on the reverse strand, counting down.
TGCCATTGACCGCGTGACGGACAACATCAACTTGGCTGTAATTAAGCACAAACAATAGTGATGCAACCAGGATGCCTACTGCGACGCCCTCCATGAACCCCACTGTTGCGATAACACCTAGGATCAACCAGATAAGCAAATAATCTGGTTTAGGTAATTCATACCATGCATCGTAGATCCATTCAATTAGTAAGGAGATGCCCAAGAAAATCAACAGTCCTCCAGCGATCATTTTTGGGAATATTGCCAGGACAGAGGCACCAAAGAAGAGAGTGAACGCGATAGTTGCTGAGAAAAACAAGCCCACCATGCGGCTATTTGCTCCCAGTCGTTGCGCTAATACAGATGAACTTAGCGTATGAAAACCTGCTGGACTACCCCCTAACCCGGCCAGGAGATTGGCAATCCCAGTAGTTTTGAGTTCCCGATTCAAGTCAATATCAACCCCACTGTCAATTTCTAACCCGCTGGCATTTAGCAAGAGCGAAATGGAACTCACAAAGATGATCGTGCTCGTATTGATGATATTCTTGAACACAACTGACCAGTTGGCATTTGTGATCGCTTCAACTGTCACGAACTGAAACAAGCTTCCTTCTGGGAATGGGCCCAATAGCCAGCCGTCTGCTCCGGCAGAGGTTAGAGATCCGCCGCTGAGAATGTGGATCAAGTAGAACAAGCCGATGCCACCCAAAATAAGCGCGGGCATAAGCAGGAAATGAGAGAAGCGGCGCAGCAATAAGTACAATATTGCGCCAAAAATGAATCCCGGCAGCCAGCGTAAAAGAACATCGGGTTGTAGTAATGCAAGACTCAAGGGAGTATCAGTCATTGCCCCGATACCGCCCAGGAGCAGCACCCAACCAGTGCCACCGAGAAAACCGCCGATTACGGGATAAGGGATAAAGCGAACCAACCTCCCCAAGTTGAAACGCCCCATCAGCCAAAAGGCAGCCCCTGTGAGCAGGGTGGAGAGCATCATGGCTGCGACAACCGTGGTGAAGATTCCTTCGGGGTCACTGCTCCCTGCCATGGTCCCTGCAATTGCCGCTGCAATTGCGGCAAGCACTGCTACCGGAACATCTTGAAGTGAAGCAATCACTGGAATAAAGGAACCAAATATGGAAATTACAACCCCCATCACCACGGCACCATAAAGGTTGATTCCAATTCCCTGGGACAAGAAGTCTCCCAAGTCACCAGAAAAGATCATCGCGGCATAGGAAGCGAGCACCAAGATCTCCAAAATACCCAGTATGATCCCAGAGATAAGACTGGGAAGCACGATCCTAAATGAAAAGCTGATCTGTGGCTTCGATTTTGTTGTGTCCATACGATTCTGCACTTGCAGAGTTGACCAGGATATGAATTCCTTATTGGGGGCGCGATGAAAATTCTATCATATGCCCTACAGCTAATAATTATCTGCAGTAAATCCTGGATAAGATGTCGCCAAGATTACTTAGTTCGTGGAGATTATTAATGTTTTTCTCCGTTTACTCTTTATCTTAAAATTTTTATAGAATGAGTTGAACGTGACCTTTGCTCACCAGCTTTTATCCATCACGATAACGGCCAAACTAGTGGCAGGAAGATAGCAACGCTGATGAAGATAATAATATTCAACCAGACACCTACTTTAGTGTAGTCGCTGAACTTGTAGCCACCCGGACCGAAGACGAGTACGTTGGCCTGGTGCCCAATCGGCATCAGGAAAGATGTTGCGGCTGCGATTACGACAGCCATAACAAAAGTCTGCGGGTTGACTCCCAGGTTTCTGGCAGCGTCGATGGCGATGGGCGTCACCAAAACCGTCGCAGCAGCGTTGGACATCACTTCTGTAATCAACGCCGTCATTAAGAATATCCCCATCATGACAGCAACAATACCCCAATCACCGACCAATTCAACGATATTTTGTGCCAGAAAGAGTGCTGTGCCAGTGTTTTGCATTGCAATGCCCATGGGCAGCATTCCGGCAATTAAGAATACAGATTTCCATTCGATCGACTGGTAAGCCTCATCCATCGTGAGTACCTTGGTTAAGATCATCAGCATGGCGCCAATCAACATGGCCGTGGATACGTGGAGAATTCTCGTGCTGACCACCAGCAATACCCCAGCCAGGATCAAGACAGCTAAGGGCGCTTTTTCTCTGCGCCTGGTTTCGATAGGTGGGGTTTCTAGTATTAGAAAATCTGTATCACGCCGGAGGTGGGCGATGCGGTTGAGGGGACCTTGAACCAGCAGGGCATCGCCAAAATCCAAAGGAATATCTCCCAAGTTAGTGATATGCGATTTTCCATGATGCTGGATGGCCAGCACAGTCAGACCGTAACGTGCTCTAAATTCAGCTTGCTGCAAGGTTTGGCCCTTATACTGAGAGTTTGGCGAAAGCGTCACCTCGACCATGGATAGATCGCCCTCGCTTAACTCTCCTACTTCCCATTCTAGAACGGCTTCCAATCCCAGCTCTTCGCTGGCTTCGACGATATTCGTCGGACTTCCCTGAACTAGAAGAATATCTCCAACACAAAGTTGGGGGTCATGTGACTGCGACAAAACCCGGTTATCAACCCTTTGAATTTGTACAACATTGAGATCGAATTTTTCGCCAAGTTGAGATTCCAACAGTGTTTTTCCGGCCAGGGAAGAACGCGCTCCGATTTTGACTTCGCTCAAATATTCCCGGATTTGGTATGCTCCTGAAAGACCCCCTTGAGGTGTCCGAACGGGGAGTAGACGATTTCCGATGGTTAGAAAATAAGTGATGCCAATTGTAAGAACCAGAGCCCCCATGGGCGTGAAATCAAAGAAACCAAAAGGCTCCAGCCCGCCATAGGTTTCCATAATGCTGGTTGCCAATATATTGGGCGGAGTGCCAATCAAGGTCATTTTGCCCCCAAGTAGTGAAGTAAATGCCATTGGGATCAGCAGCTTGGACGGAGCGACATCAATCCGGCGTGCTACACTGACGACGGCCGGAAGAAGAATGGCCACGGCACCAATATTATTCATAAATGATGACATAACGCCAACCCCTAGAATCACCAGGACCAACATGTTTTCTTGAGTCTTCCTGACACACTCCAACAAAGCTAAGTATCAGTATGAATACCGTCTTATTAATTGATGTTACGCAAGCTAAAGAGAATCTCCCTGGAAATAGGGGGTCGAGGGCAAAGCCCCCACCCCCTATTTCCAGGGAAACCTCGCTACATGTGCGTAACATGAGTTATTAAATTATAATGCTAAATTCTTGTGCTGATGATAACCCCTATACTATTAAAGATTAAATGGAATGATTTGAGCGTGATGTTGGTTTTGATTCCAGGCAAGCAAGTGTGGTGAGCTGAAAATTGAAACCCGGTTTTTTCCCCTTTCCTTTGCGGTTTGCTGGCACGATTGAGCCGTTTCAATGGTATTACCAATCCCAATGCTGACCTGATACCCAAGCTCATTGATATGCGCGAGGGTCCTCTCAGCGATATCCCTTGCTTTGGCATATGTTGTATCGTATAGGAGAACGGCAAACTCATCCCCACCCCAGTGACTGACCAGGTCAGTTTTCCTTACATGTTTAATAATAATGCTTGCCACCGTTTGAATGGCCACATCACCGGCCTGATAGCCATGTTCTCGGTGGAGCTTCATGCTCCACGATAAGAATATGCAAGGATCATACCAACTTTATGTTCAGAATTTGTTTATGAGTGATGAAAGAATGATGAAACTGAGAAGCTGGACTATTTTAGGAGCATCCCAAAAAAAGTCCAGCTTCTGAATTGGAAAGTACTGATCACTGATAACTTGAATCAATCTGCCAATGTGCTGGTATCCCCCACATCTTCACCGAGGGCCTGTGCTTTGAGCAGGCGTCGCATGATCTTCCCACTGCGGGTTTTGGGCAGACTGTCTACAAAAGTGATCGTTTCTGGCTTGGCAATGGGCCCCATCTCTTTTCTAACGTGAGTAAGCAGTTCGTTTGCGAGGTTGTCGTTACCATTCTCCCCGGCGTTGAGAATGACATACGCGTGCACAGCGTTGCCTTTGATCTCATGCGGTAAACCGATCACCGCTGCTTCAGCGACAGTGGCATGGCTGACTAGCGCGCTTTCGACTTCTGCGGTGCCAAGTCGATAGCCGCTGACCTTGAGAACATCATCCATGCGCCCAATGACCCAAATATAGCCATCCTTATCTTTTCGGGCAGAGTCTCCAGTTTGATACATATTGCCGAATTTACTCCAATATTGCTGCTGATATCGCTCGTCATCGCCATAAACCGTGCGCAGCATGCCCGGCCAGGGGCGTTTGAGCACCAGGTAACCCTCTTCGCCGGCTTTGACCGGCTTGCCATCATCGTCTACGACATCGACTTCGTGGCCGAAGAATGGTTTGGTCGCTGACCCGGGTTTGAGTGGGGTCGAAGGTAAAGGAGTGATCACAAATCCACCAGTTTCAGTCTGCCACCAGGTATCCATGATGGGGCATTCATCGTTGCCGATCACTTTGCAGTACCACTTCCAGGCCTCGGGGTTGATTGGCTCGCCAACGCTGCCCAGCAGTCGCAAGCTAGATAGATCGTAACGCTGCGGCCAGGCATCCCCATAGCGCATCAGTCCGCGGATAGCAGTCGGTGCAGTGTACAGGATGGTAATGCCAAATTTCTCGATCATGCGCCACCAGCGGTAAGGATAGGGATAATTTGGCGCGCCTTCATACATAAAGCTGGTCGCTCCCGCTATCAGCGGCGAGTAAACAATATAACTGTGACCTGTGATCCACCCCGGGTCTGCGGCGCACCACCAACGATCTTCATCTTTGATATCGAAGACTGATTTTAGGGTGGTGTACGTATACACCTGGTAGCCGCCGTGCGCATGTACCACGCCCTTAGGACGACCGGTAGTTCCTGACGTATAAAGGATGAAAAGCAGATCTTCAGCATCCATCACCTCAGTTTCACACTTAGGGTTGGCGATGGGCAGATCCAACAAATCGTGATACCAGTAATCGCGCCCGGTTTCCATGTAGACTTCCTGCTCGGTGCGCTTGACCACGATGCAGTTCTCGATAGTTGGTTGGCGGGCCATGGCTTCGTCGGCGATATTCTTCAACTCGACGATCTTGCCGCGCAGCCATCCGCCATCAGCGGTGACCAATACTCGGCTTTGGGCATCCTCAATACGTTCGGCCAATGCTTCGACGCTAAATCCACCATAAACGACGCTGTGGGCTGCGCCGATCTTGGCACAGGCCAACATAGCAAAAACCTGTTCGGGGATGCGCGGCATATAGATGGTGACGATATCCCCTTTTTGCACACCCATGCTCTTGAGAATATTGGCCATCTTGCTGACTTCTCTATCCAGGGCGTGATAAGAAAACGTGCGCACATCTCCGGGCTCACCTTCCCAGATCAGTGCCAGCTTGTTACGTCGCCAGGTTTTCAAGTGCCGGTCAAGAGCGTTGTGAACGATGTTGGTTTTAGCCCCCACGAACCATTTGTAGAATGGTGCATTGCTGTCATCTAAAACTTTGTCCCACTTTTGGAACCACTCTAACTGTTCAGCTCGTTCAGCCCAAAATCCTTCAGGATCTTCGATGGATTGTTGATACCAGCCATCATAATCTTGTACATTGGCATTTTCTACAATTTCTTCCGATGGAAAAAAAACTTCACCCTCAAGTTTGTTTTCTTTGGACATGCTGCTTCCTCCTTTGGCGATACCCTTAGTGTCAACTATTCCCTAAGTGTAACCCACTATTTTGGATAAAGATACGCCAGATTGAGAGGGCTAGGGCTTTCTCATGAAATTCTTAAATTTTAGAGCATTTACTAGTTTTGTTTCCCCCCAAGTAGTACATCCTGGATTCCGGGCATTGCCATGGCTTGAAACATAGTATCCATCTGTTCGGCATTGTAAGGAATATCATTCTCGATCCACCATTTAATCAAAGATAACAAAGCTCCCGCCAGATAATTCGTAATAAAAGGCAGCGGGATGGGTAGTTCACGCTCGCCAAGCAGCTCCCGTAAATGAGCCTCGATTTGATGTTGAATATGCTCTTGTCCAACCTTCAGAATTAAATTCCCGCCTCCGCTCTCTAGCATCGCTCGGTATAAATCTCGATGGTGGTCAGCATGTAAAAAGAAATCTTGGCTGTGGATGATATGGCCGTCGCCAGGGGCGTTTTCTCCGTCGCTCACATTTCGAGAAAGGTCGAACGCCCAGGCATGAAATCCACTCACTAGCAAATCGTCCTTATCCAAAAAATGGGTATAGAATGTCGATCTACCCACATTGGCGCGGTCGATGATGTTTTGAACCGTGATTTTGGGATAACCTTTTTCCAAAATCAATTCCACCAGGGCATTGCGCAATGCTTGTTGCGTGCGTTGGATACGGCGGTCAATTTTTTTTGATTCCATGGTTCCCTTCGATTCTGTGGATCACAATTTCGGCACAAATTCGCCAGATTGTCCAAAAATGAACAAAAAATAATATTTATTTGTTGACTCAGTCATAATCCCTGATTAAACTGATAATCGAACAAATTGTACGATATCGCACAAAGTATACATTGAAATCGGAGATTTGACATGCACAAAGAAACACATTCTCACGACGCCAGAACTGAAACTGAAGGGAATGCTCTGGATAGAATGGCGCCATTCTATGATAAGCTTGTTCAAATTCTTACGCTTGGCAAGGATCAAAAAGCGCGAGTTGAAACCATCTCTCTGGCGCAGATCAAGCCAGGTGAGAATGTTCTGGAAGTCGGATGTGGAACAGGCAGTCTGGCCATCGCAGCCGCAAAACAGGTGGGAGCAAATGGAGCCGTTTTTGGCATCGATCCTGCCCCAAAGATGATCGAAATTGCCCAGCGCAAGACAGCAAAAACCAATTTTCAAGTTGAATATCGCGTCGGTGTGATCGAAGATCTCCCCTATCCAGACAATAGTATCGATGTTGTGCTCAGTAGTCTCATGATGCATCACCTTCCAGATCATCTAAAATCGATTGGATTGAGAGAAGTCAACCGAGTGCTGAAGCGGGGCGGCCGTTTGGCAATCGTCGAGTTGGACTCATCGCGGTTTAGCCTGATCAACTTCGTCCATGGGCGTATCACTTCTGAAAATCGTTTCGCCCTGGAACTCAAGCAGTTGATGCTTACCAATGGATTTAGTGATGTTGAAATTAAAGATATGCGCTACGGATCGTTGACATTTTTGATGGGAACAAAGTCAGATTAGGAATACATGATGAAAACACATCAAGAGCACAATCATCAAGACGATCATTCTCATCACCACAATGGTGGAATCGTCGATAGGCTTAAATCACTTTTTCATTTCCACAGCCACGACCGACGACACGGTGCCGCTGATGCCGCATTTAGCAATAATCAAGAAGGTATCCGTACGATTTGGATCGCACTGGCAATTCTGCTGATCACTTCCATTCTGCAAATCATTATCGTCTACTTCAGCAAGAGTGTCTCGTTATTGGCAGATACCACGCACAATATTGGGGATGGTTTGAATTCCATTCCCTTGTTGATTGCCTTCTACCTGGCACGCCGCTTGCCCACGCGCCGCTATAATTACGGATTTGGCAGAGCCGAAGATATTGCCGGAATTTTCATTGTGCTGTCCATCGCGGTTAGTGCCGGTGTTGTTTTTTGGGAATCTTTTCAACGTTTAATCAACCCCCAACCGATTGTTAACCTTGGTTGGGTGGCGGCGGCCTCGCTGATCGGCTTTCTGGGCAATGAGTGGGTAGCAATTATTCAGATTCGCGTTGGGCGTCGCATTGGTTCTGCTGCCATGGTAGCCGATGGCTTGCACGCCCGCACCGATGGATTGACATCCCTGGCTGTCCTAATTGCTGCTGGTGGTGCCTGGTTAGGTTTCCCAATCGTGGACCCGATCATCGGCTTTCTGATTGGTATCACCATCCTTTTCATCACTTGGGATGCCATGAAAGCAGTCTGGTATCGTTTGATGGATGCCATAGAACCAGAGGTATTATCCAGGGCTGAACATGTGCTTGGGCATCACACTGAGATCAAAGAACTGAGGCGATTACGAATGCGGTGGATCGGACATCAACTGCACGCCGAAATGTGTATTGCTGTTGATGCAAATTTATCAACTTTGGAAGGTCACGCTATTGCAGAAGATATTCGGCACGACTTATTTCATGAAATTGCAGAACTGACGGAAATTGTTGTTCATGTTGATCCATGGTTTGCTGATGATGATCCAGCGCATGCGTTGACCCTCCAACATGAGCCTGTGCCCCAACTGCTAACTACCTAACACCCTTATGTTCAGAAATGTTAGGGATTTGATTTAGATATTTTGTTATCACATCGTTGCTTCCAAACTGTTGGGGGCAACGATGTGATCTTAGTGTGAATTGGGTTTGATATTTGATGATCAATGCACCGAACAAGAGATACACGGGTCGTAAGCCCGCACCAGCATTTGAGCGCGCAAACTGATCTCATCTTCCCCCATCGCTTGGGCGGCTAACTCCGGCACTAGCTTTTGCAGATCATGGTGGATATTGGCGTGATTCTGCCCGGTGGGGATCACGCAGTTTGCTTTCACGATTTTACCGTGGTCATCAATTTGGAAGTGGTGGTACAAGATGCCCCGAGGAGCTTCCAGCGCCCCAACACCCTCGCCAGCTCCAACTTCAAAGGAAGCCATGAAATCCGATGTGTCGGAGTCGATCAGTTCAGTGATCATATCCTTGGATTCATAAACCACATGCACACACTCAACCAGTTGTGCCAGGTTGTGGAAGAAAGGATTATGCGATCCAGGTTTCAGCCCGATCTCTGCGGCTATTTCTTTTGCTTTGGGGTGCAGCAGGTCATAATTGTTGTTGAACCGTGCCAGCGCTCCCACGGCAAAGGAATCTCTGCTCAGTTTGCACCACTTGGAGGTAGAAATATCGACCATGTATTCATTGGTCATGGCCAGGTATTCGTCTTCGCCCATGCGAATTCCATCGCTTGAAATCAGATCGCCGCCAATAAATGGATAGCGGTCTTTTCCTTTCAAAGAAACGAACTCCGTCTCCCGCTCAAAATCTGGCATGGAGATGCCCTTGAATATTTCAATGGCTTGCTCTAGATGAGGGATATTCGCTTCTAACTCATTGAGCAGATTCTTGAGCTGCCGTTTGCGGGGCACCTGTGTCAGACCGCCGACTTTGAAGACCATAGGATGTGAAGTTCTCCCTGCTAGAAGATCGGAAGCCCGATTGGCGTATCCCTTAAGTTGGGTTGCGATCTGCACAATATGCGGGTGACTGCTCAAAACGGGGATCACACTGCCCACATTGAGAAAATCGGGAGCCACCAAGAAAAAGAGGTGCAACACATGACTCTGCAGGGTCTCGGCGTGTTTGGCAAGCATCCTGATCTTTTGGGCTGTCTCTGGTACCTCGATGTTAAGTGCCCGTTCGGCAGCACGCGCAGCCGTCAGGGCATGCGAAATGGAACAGATTCCGCAAACGCGCGCCGCTAGCAGTGGAGCCATATCAATGGATAGACCCTTGAACATCATTTCGAAGAAGCGCGGGGTTTCAACCACTTCCCAGGTGCATTCGGTCAGTTTTCCATCTTCGATACCGATCTTGATATTACCGTGCCCTTCAACTCGGGCAATATGTTCGACATGAATGTCGATTGGTTTTTCGAGAATATTTGTCATCATAAACCTTCCGTATTACCTTTGTGTAACTAATAACCGCGGAGTCGCAGAGTACGCGGAGCAAATAATAGGAGAGAGGCAATTAATTGAAAGTATGGTTGCGTTCATACCCTGGAATTTCTCAACAACGCTTGAATCTCTGCGCTCTCTGTGTCTCTGCGGTGAAAAACTGGGAAATGATATTAGCTTTCCAATTGAGGGATAACGTCAACGCCACTGAATGCATTGAAGAAGTTGGCTCTTTCAGCGATTTCTCTTTCAGCAAAGCCGCGCTCGCGCAAAATTTCTACAAACGATTCGAAATTGGCCTCGTCAACAGCGCCTCGGCATCCCCAGCAACCCATGTGATTGCTCGGGCAGGTGGCATTGCAGCCAGCGCGTGTGATTGGGCCCATGCACATAATCCCCATGTCAAATACACAGGTTTTGATGCGCTGCTTACATTCCACACACACCGGATATACGGGCAATTGTGGAATGACACCCACAATCACATGCCTCACCAACCATTCGAATTCATCTTTCGAGATTGGGCAGCCTGGAAGTTCGTAGTCGACCTCCACAACTTCGGATAATTTTCGAACTGGCCCGCTCTCTATGGAATGCTTGCCATAAACTTCAGTGATTGCTTCATCTAGGGGGAATCTTGATCTCAAATTATTCACGCCGCCCAGACAGGCACAAGCACCAATGGCAACCAGTATTTTGGCCTGTGCTCGGATTTTCTTTAGTCGCTCAACTTCGCCCTCCGTGGTGATGCTGCCTTCGACAAAGGCGATATCGTATCCATCGTTTTTATCCGAAGAGATCAGCCGGAAGTTCATCACCTCCACTGCACCAAGCAGATCGGCGAGGGTTTCTTCTTTGTTGGCGATCTGCAATTGGCAGCCTTCGCACCCGGTGAAACCAAAGAAAGCGACCTTTGGCTTTTCTAGTGGGATACCTAGATACTTCATAATTAATCCTTGCAATAGAGGGGGTTTTGAGTAAACCCGCCTATAAAATTAACCGCGCAGTGCGCAAAGAGCGCAGAGATTCCTTTATTGAGCTCTGCGAACACAGCGCTTGCCCTGAGCTGAGTCGAAGGGTGCTCTGCTGTTAAATGATTTTTCTTGATGCTAATTGCCATGGTTATATCGCTTCCTGGAGATTCATTACTGTCCAATAATCGAAAACGGGTCCATCCAAACAAGTAAATGTGGAACCGACATTGCAGCGGCAGCATTTGCCCATCCCGCAGTGCATCCTACGCTCCAGGGAGACGAACATGCGCTGGCGCGGCAAGCCCAGGGCACTGAGATAGCTGCACACAAATTTGAACATCACAGGTGGACCGCAGACAATGGCATAGGTGTTCTGCGGATCAACGGGTACATCATCGAAGAGGTCGGTGATCATGCCCACATGTCCATCCCAATCATCATCTGGGTGTTCGACGATGGTCAGCAATTCCAGGTCGTAGATCTTTCGCCATTCATCAAATTGGTAGTCGAATAGAATTTGCCCGGGGTCTCTGGCGCCGTAGAGGATGGTAATGTCTTCAAAATCGGAGCGGTGCTCATTGGCCCAATAGATTGGTGAACGCAGCGGGGCAATTCCCAAACCCCCGGCGATCAGCAGGATGTTGTGACCCTTCATCTTCTGCATAGGGAAGTGAGTGCCAAAGGGACCTCTGATCCCTACAAATGCACCTGCCTCTAAGCGGTGCAGGATTCCCGTCACCAGGCCGACCCGCCTGACACAAAGTTCTAAGAACTCCTTGTTCGAACTCGAGCCAGAAATCGAAATTGCTACCTCACCACAGCCAGGGAGTTCAAGCATGACAAACTGACCTGGAAGGAAGCTGAAATTCTCGCGTTCGCTGGGGTCGCAGATGCGGATGTGGAACAGTTTTTCCTGCTCGGTGAGAGTAATAGCAGCGATGATCTGTGCTTTGAAACTGCGCTCCGTCTGCATGCGCGCCGATTTGCGGTTGTAATCGGGGTGAGTCGACATGTACGGCTCGTGATTGATATCATGGAAAGGAATTTTTAGGCTCATAGTTTCTCCGTAGCAATCAGATCATCGATTACGTCTTTCGGGTTAATTCCGGCCAGGCAGGCCACACCGCAGCGGTTGCATCCCACACACAGGGATTGGTTGAAGGCTTCCACGAATCCCCTAAACTGGTGGTAATAGCGATACTTCAAACGCACATGAGAGTCAGGTCTGAAGTTATGCCCACCCGCTACCATGGCAAAATCGAGCAGGTTGCAGGAGTACAGGCAGCGGCTCTTGGTGGCGTGAGTGAAGGTCAAATCAACTTCTTCCTCGGTGCCATAACAATAACAGGTCGGGCAGACCATGGCACAACTGCCGCAGCTCAGGCACTTGTCGCCCCATTTTTCCCAGACTTCAGACTCAAATTCCAAGTCCATCAATTCCGGTACAATGGTGACGTCAACTTGAGTCGTAAACTTGGATTTGATTTCTTTCTTCACACATTTGAATTTGTTTTGATCTTCTTCAGTGACCTCTTGGCCCCCGTATTGATTGAGGATCATATAGCCGGTATCGGAGTCAATGGCGACGAAATACTTATCACCAAGATCGGTCAGAAAGAGATCAAAACCTCGCAAGGCTACATCTGCACCCATCGAACGGCAGAAGCAATCTTCCAGGGGTTCGTGATCCAACCCGATGATGATAGTATTCTCTCTCCTGGCGGCGTAGTAGGGATTTGGAAAGGTACTCTTGATCATCACCTCATCCAATTTGCGCAGGGCATTGATGTCACAGGCGCGCATACCTACAATTACGCGTGGGTGGATGGTGTAATGGATATCTTGCTCCCAATCCGAATCCCCTAATTTGTATGTGGCCAGGTTTTCTTTAAACGGTAAAAAGAAATTCTTGGGAGAGTTATAGGTGCGAGTGTAATCTGACTCGAGCTCATCAAAGTTATTGAGCTTCAGGAAGCGGTAGATCTTATTGCCTTCCGCATCCCGATCTCTCCATCGGGGTCCCATGACCTCATTGCTCTCCATGAGACCCTCGATCATCTTTCTGAAGTTGTCTTTCGAAATCGTTTTATATAACATCTATTGGCTCCAGGATTAGCGCTCAATATGGAGTTTGTAATTTTTTTCACTATTACACAGATTTATACCCCAGAGTCCCACACTGAGCCATAGTCATACATCAGCTGTTTTTGTGATTTTTATCACATATAATTATTCTGAAAATTGTCGCCTTCAACGAGGTTGGATGCCTGCATTTATGCCAAGTGATTACTAACATTAAATAAAAAAACCACCGGTAATGTCAAGCCGGTGGTCTTTGCTTGCTGTTTGGAATGTGGTTTTTCAGCGCAGATTAAAGCGCCATTTCAGGTAACCTGTGTTGGCAATTTGCTCTTGCAACAAACCCCAAAGATCGCGAAAGGCTTTGATGATCACGTGGGGATCTGCCCCTGTGGCCTCGCCGCCGAGGCGCGGTCGGTGAGTCACGGGCACTTCTTCGATGTGGCAGCCAAGACGCCGGACACTGGAGAGAAATTCGGTATCGATCAAAGCGCCATCTGATTTTATGGTCACAGAATTGAGTACTTCGCGCCTAAAGAGTTTGAATCCACAATCGATGTCACGGGTTAGATAGCCGAACAAAATTCGTATAAGCATATTCCAACCAAAGGCATTGACCTTGCGCATGAAAGGATCGCGCCGGGGTGCCCGGTAGCCGCAAACGATGTCGGCGTTGGTTTCTTTGTGGCGATCCAGCAGTCGAGTGATCTCCTCGAAGTGGAACTGGTTATCCGCGGGAAAGAAGGCAATTAGATCTTTACGGGCCGCGGCGAAGCCAGCTTTGAGCGCCCCGCCATAGCCTCGATTGGGATAATGCTCCACCAGACGAAACTCGGGGATATAGGCTGCCAGCTCGCGCCCGATCTCTCCGGTGCGATCGCGGCTGCCGTCGTTGACTAAAATGATCTCGTGATCGAGACCAAGGTTTTGTAATACACCAGCCACTTCGGCGACGGTTGTACGCACGTTGGCTTCTTCGTTATATGCAGGTAAGACGATGGATAAACTCTTCATGGTTGCACCTCTTTTATCCACGAAGGGCACTAAGAACCACAAAGAAAATTTAGTGATCTTCGTGTTCTTCGTGGATTCTTTTATGATTTGAAAACTACTACTTTGTTCAAAATAAAGTTCCAGCCGAAGGCTGCGCCGGTTGCCAGGACCAGGGAGGTAACTTCACTAAGATTAAGTGTCTCCAGACCTAGAAACATGACACCAGCGTTGATGCCCAGGGCGGCGATGTGCGTCAGCGTAAACAAGAAGGCCGCTTTCCAGGTCGGGACTCGGTATACCGTGTCCTTACTTTTGAAAGTCCAATTTCGGTTCCAGTAGAAGCTGTTGGTCATGCCGATGGCGTAGGCGATGGCTTTAGCCAGCACGGGCAGCGACCCTAGCCAGAGCCAGCGCGTCAGGACATAGTAGGTCCCCGCGTCGATCAGGGTATTGGATACGCCAACGGCGGCATATTTGATAATTTGGAAGATCCATACAGGTATAAATTTATTTAATTTGTTTTGCAGAGACGCAGCATGCTGCGTCTCTACCGGAGATTTAATACTAGCTTCCGCAGTCATAGAGCACCTCGTCTGCTTGTCCACCAGGGCCGCCAGGGCCGGGGCGGCTGTTCTGAATCTGTGGCCTTGAAACTACGCCTGGTACATCGACCACGCTGCAGCTGTTCACCATCCATTGGGCAATCTCCAGCTTTTGCTGGGGAATACCCAGGATGTAGCGCAGTTCTCCAGTATCGACCATTTCGATCAATTCTTCTAGATCAATAACATCATCTCTTCCACCAAATCCGCCAAAGGTCAGAATTTTGCGATCGGATTCTAAAATGTAGGGCGCTGCGCCGCGGGCGTTGAGTGTTGCTAATAGATAGTCGTCGGGATCGGTGTTAGCAAGGGTGAAATCCAATATGGCCTGCCCATTTTCACTGAGGGTGGTTACATCGGGGGTCATGAACGTCGATCGGGTGCGGTCAGATGATTGCGCACCAGCGGTGGGTAAACCCACATTGGGGTTGGTGTTGAGGGTAGTCACGGCTGACCAGGTGAAGGGAGCCACCAACATGGCAGTCATCACCAGGGCCAGACCCACTTTGGGAACGGGGATCAGTTTGCTCAGTGCCAACGTGCCGATCCCAACCAGCCAAATCAAGATGGATATGGCCGTAACCCATCCAGCGTAATCGGAGTAGTTACGGATGACAAAAATCTCGAAGATGATCGTCAAACCGGTGATGAAGGCGGCTACCAGCCAACCGAGGGTGTGATTCTGTTTCCAAAGTTTGGCCATGCTCCACAAGCTGATGCCCACCAAAGCGGCCAATGCAGGCCCTAGCATGATCAAATAGTAGCGGTGGAACAGGCCTGTGGTGAAGCTGAAGTAAGCCATGGGGGGCAGTAGCCACCCAGCCCAGAGCAGCAAACTATTTTGTTTGCCATTCGTCGGCCATGACCAACAGGTAGCAACCAGCGCAACGGGTAAGCCTAACAGCACCAGGGGGAGAAGCCAACTGGCCTCGGTGACCAGGGGTTCTTCGAACAGGCGCAACACACCGGCCGTGCCGGTCTCGCCGCCGTTCATATTGCCTCGTCCGCCGCCCGGACCACCATCTGGACCTTGGCCATCTGGCTGACCACCGGGAATTTGTCCATCGGGACCATCGGGGAATTGGCCAGGTACGTTGGCGGTTGTTGAAGTTGGTGGTGGCTGGCGACCTTCGGGTACACAGATTAAGTCTCCTTGTTGGTTGTCGTAGCAAGTGCCATCGATTGTGTTGCCATTGCGCAAATTGACTGTACAAGCATCGTTTGCGCTCAAATCTTCACACGCTTCCAGCGCTTCTAGTGGTGGTTGCCGGATGCCTTGCTGATTAGGATTTCCGTCAAGAACACTATTTCCGCCGGGGGGAACAAATCCACCTGAAGGCTGGTTAGCATACCCATCGGGGGGACCATCGCCAAATTGTGGGCCGTCGGCGCCATCCTGGGGACCATCATTGCCACCTGGGCCACGATTATTATTTAATCCCAAACGACTTAAACCATTATGACCAACGATTAATTCCATCACGGTATTGTCATCGCTGCTGCCAATAAAAGGTCGCTCATCAGCTGGTGTCAGGTCAACTGCCACGACCCAGGCGAAAGAGACGGCTAATAAGACGATGGTTGCTGCACCAAGCTGAAGGATGCGCTTCCACCAGGCTGTGCGAGCGCCCAAAAAGTAGACCGCGTAGAGTGCGGGCAGCACCATATAAGCCTGAAGCATCTTGATGTTGAAGCCTAACCCAACCAGGAAAGCGCCTATAAGCAGGTGACGGGTTTTGCCGGTTTCTGTGGCTTTGAGAAAAGCCCAGGCAGCCAGCAATAGCACGAAAACCAGCAAACCGTCGATGGTGTTGTTGCGCTCGGTGGCGATGGTTACTGGTACCAGGGCTAGCACCAGGGCGGAGGTCAACCCGGCCCAGACGCCGAAGTACTTGCGCACTAAGTGATAAAGCACGGGGATGGAAAGTGTTCCCGCCAAAGCCTGGGGTAGTGCCAAAGCGAAACCGTTGACACCCAGGAAGTAAGCCGAAAATGCCTGTACCCAGAAACCCAAGGGGGGTTTATCAACAGTCACCGAGCCGCCCGGCTCGAAGGAGGCAAAGAAGAAGTTATGCCAGGAGGTCAGCATCGATTTGACTGTGGCGGCATAATAAGTATTGCCAATGGTGTAGGTGCCCAACTGGTAAAAGCGAAGAAATGCGCCCAGGGCGATGATTGCTAACAGCCCTACAACGCCGATGAATTTTTCTCGGCCATTGCTGAGAGTTCTCACCTGGGGCGAATTTGTCGAAATGGTTTGAGTTTCTGTGGTCATGGTTGTCTCCGGATGGTGGTGACAGGCACTTTAGAAGTGCCTGTCACCTTTGTAAGTGCCCCAAGCTTAACAAAGAGATGTTCAGAAGTTGTTTAGAAGAGGTATGAATTGTGTAAAGAGATGGTAAATGGAATATGAAAAAAGCCCCGACTTTAAACGAAGAAACCCGGTTTCTTGAAAAAACCGGGTTTCCTATTGGATTGGTAATATATTGTTCTATTAGATTTTTTATTAATCTTCCACGGCTTCAGCATCGAACTCATCGACTAACTCGATGCTTTCATCTAATGTGCCATCGCTGCCATAATCGATGTCGATGTACATGCTGCTGCCAGGCCCTGCCCATTCGCTGAAAAGGAAATAAGTTGTATCGCCAGGTTCCATGTAGATATCATCATTGCTGAACCAGGATTCGCCCTCATCATCGATGCGGTACATGACGATCTCGTAAATGCCATACTCTGTGGTGTTGTCGGTGTTGACACTCAGATAACCATTTTCGAGATCCAACTCGACCACGAACTCAGCGCCGGATTCGATATCCAGAGCAGCGACGATGAACTCATAGTCGGCTGCAGGAGTTTCGACGCCGAAGATCATGTCGGGGGCATCGGTGTACTCAGTGCTGTAAGCCAGCATGGTGCCATCGGGGGAAAAGGTGATGGTATCGGATGTTCCGGGATCGAGATACAGGTCAGCAACAACCAGGTTGTAACCGGGCCCAATCATGGCCACATCAGAAGTGATTCCTTCCGTAGCTCGGCTGGCGTCTACAGTAATGCTGAATGCAATACCAACAGGTATCTTGTAAACCGGCTCGTTGTTGATATCCCAGATATCCACACCGAACTTGAAGTTTTCACCACTGGCACCTTCGATCTCGTTGACGAATTCACCATCGAAGAAACCGATGCGCTGGCCGTCTTCAGTGACAATTTGCAAATCAGCCGTACCTTTTAGCCAGATTTGGTTGAAAGCTTCATTCTCAGCAGGCGCTGCCAAACCGCGACCGGTGTTCATGCCAGTGGAACCGCCGTTGGCGCAGAAATCACAATCTTGCTGCTGCAATCTGGGGGAGATGCCTACAACCTCGAGGGTATGCGTGTCTGCATTGCCTTCGTAGAGAGACTCAGGCGCATTGGGGTTGGTGGCAGCCTGATACTTCCAGGTGTTAGCGTTGTAATCAACTTCAACAACTCGTTCTTCATTAGGCCAGTTATTGTCATATACCATAATATGGTAGATACCGCCACCTTGGTCGACGACTGCGTAAGGTGTGATAGCATGGCCGCCGCTGAAGTCAGGCATATAAATACCCATGACCCATTCTTCTTGGGGTGAAGGATAAGATGTGAAAGTTTCGATCAGGACATCTACCACTGCAGCAGGGGTTTCGTTGACCTTCACTGCGGCTGCAGGCCAGGTGGCTTGGGTGGTAAACCACAAAGCGATCTCTCGCTGCAGGGCTTCGTCATTGATCGAGAGATCTTGCGCGCTGCTGCCGCCGAAATTGGCAGGGTCGATATGATTGCTGTACATCAACATACTGAGCACAGCCATACCTTCACAGTGACCGCCAGCCATATAGCCATTGATTTGGGTCATCCACTGCTTTGCGGGTGGGGTCAGAATACATGATTCGCCCGAACCGCTGGCACAAACCTGATCTCCAAATAAGCGCTGCATCTCAACGGCAGTAAGGTTAACGGCCTGGATATTATCTCCATAATTTTCAAAGCTGAAGCCATGGGATCCGGGGCGGAAGCCAGAGTCGGCGCCGCCGGCAGCTGCGGAAGAACTACTCGAACTGGAATCTGTATCGGAGCTAGTATCTGCATCTGATGAAGAAGCCTCACCACCAGAAGATTGCTCCTCAACTTCACCTAGATATTCGACACTGTCGCCAACATACCATACAACAGGAACTTGACCCAAGACAACACCAACCTGTTCCGCAACAATAATGTATTCATCACAATCTGTTGCAACCAGAGTGAATGTTCCTTCGAGACCGGTTTCAAGCCAAAAATCATCACCCGGCTCGAGTTCTTCTTGAGCGAAGATATGGTCTTCTGACACTTCTGTGACCCCATCCGGAATTGCGCCAAACAGACACAGGGTCATATTGGTTTCATTGACGATTTCCAGATAAGGATCTTCTTCTTGTGCCACTACGATCTGACTCCCACTAAAGGCTGAGAGCGTCAAGGCAGTAAGGGTTAGTAAGGCAAATACCCACAGGCGTTTGATATTCCTCAAACTTCTAATGTTCACTGTTCTCTCCTAGCAATACAATATGAATAGGATGGCCAGGCTTTGAGCCATTTACGCCAAATTTTCTATAACGCTACTAGACAAATATAGATCCATTACGATAACGAGAAAGTTACGAATCAACTAATTCGGACCATTAATATCCTAAAATATCATGCATTCTTGTACTTGTCCAGGTTTTTCTACATTTTATGCATCAATGGTCATCTATGCGCACCTCTCTTCCATGCTCTCCTCGTTGTGGTGCCAACTTCTCAATTCTCACATGAAAAGAAATAATGGAAATATGCTTCTGAGCAAATCGGTCGCCAGATGTAATTCTTGCTCGGTCTGCAGTTGGAAAATTCATACGCCAACTGTTGCCATGTGATGCTATTCTATTTGCTATGGGGTTCTTTGAGAAGTTGAATTCTTATCTTTGAAAGTAAATTGTAAGCAGAGGGCCAAAATCAGCGCTGGTATGGCCAGCCAAAATCCTGAAGAAATCATTGCCGGTGGCAATTTGGTTCGAATAAGTGGATACATAATCTTGCAAAAAGGCAAAGAAGGCATCATTGCCAATCAGATTGCGCAGATCGTTCAGGAAGATAGCGCCGTGCAGATAAACGGCGTCTCTGTATTCACGGTATCCTGTTGCGCTGTAAATGGTACTGTTCACCCAGCCATCGGGATGATAGGGATTTACGCGCCGGTCCCACCAAAAATCGTTCAATCGCTCAGGGTAGTAGTACTCATAAAACAAATACTCGCTGTATGTAGCCAGGGCCTCATCCAGCCAGGGTTCCTGGGCTTGATCATTGGCAACAACGCCGTACCACCACTGATGGGATGTCTCATGGGCGGCAATAGCGATCAAGAAGCTCCCGGCGGTACCATCATAGGATGAGAAGAATCCCCTGTTCAAGAAATATAAACTCTGATATTCCATGCCGTGATCGAAATCGGCTTCGACCATGGTCAGCATGGGGTGCGGATAGGGGCCATAAAGCTCAGAATAGAGTTTGAAGGCGTTCACCGTAGCCCAAAAGGCTTGTTCTCCAGATACGATATCTGGTTGGAAAACATACCCGCGTATTGTTGTCCCATTTACCTGTTCTTCGAACATTGTGTAGTATTGGCTGACCGACCAGACGAAGTTGCGACCTTTCTCAATCCGGTATTTGTGTGTGTCACCTTCGCCAGTATCAGGCGCACCGGTGGCAATGGTCACCGCTTGAGGCAGATTCTTTAATTTTATGGTGACATCATAGTTGGCAATGGGGTAGACGAGAAATTCACCATAGGCCCAAGGATCACGCATTATCCAGCCTTTTCCATCTACATAAGGCGGCACAAAGGGATACCAATCAACCAGGTTGATCTGACGGCTGGTGTACCCAAAGGGAGTTGGACCCGCCTCCGCTGAGGAATTGTTCGGAGGTAGTAAGAGATCGAAATAAATGAAAATGTTGATTGTCATCCCGGGTGTGAGCGCCTCTTGCAGTGGGATGTACATTTGGGAGCCTCTCAAGTTGTAGTCCGCAATTTCCTGCCCATTTTCCCAAGTAATGCTCTTCAATTGGAAAGAACCCTGGTAAAGGTTGGGTGGCACGATCAGCATAATCTCATTGAGAGGTGTGGATGAGTTATTGGGATAGCTGATAAATTGAGAGACGGCGAGTGTTAAACCTGCATAATCCAATTCAGTGGAAAATACATATTGGATCTCTGGCCTGGGAGGCGTTGTCGGGGTGGGGCTAATCGTTGGGGTTTGCGTTGGAATTTGTGTTGCCGTGGGTTGTGTTGTGCTTTCAGGTTCGATTTGAGCAACCGCTTCAGTTTCGGCTGCCACTTCTACGGAGGCCGTGAAAGTGGGGGGTTGACTGACCACAGTAGGTGTATCGGTTGGACCTACCTGGCAGGCGGTCAGTATAATCAGAATGATTGTGATAACGATGATGTAATGCAAGTTTTTCATGGGCGGAATAATATCATTAATTTTGGCGGTTTTCCTATCAATACAGTATAATCGGGCAGACTTTAGAGGAACCATAAGGACGAAAATTCGTAATGAAAATAACTTGGCACGGACATTCTTGTTTCAGACTCTCTTCTCGCGGATTGGCCACAGTCGTCACTGATCCCTATGATGAAAAGGTGGTTGGCTATGGGCCATTGAACCTGCGCGGACAGCTGGTTTCGATTAGCCAGGACTCACCCGCCTACAATAATGAGGGTGTGGTGAAATCCAAACAGCGCCTGATCAATGGGCCTGGAGAGTATGAGATAGGTAATGTTTTTATTACTGCGGTGCGCACTAACGGCAGTAATCGAAAGAAAGATGAACTGCGCAACACCCTTTATGTATTTGATTATGAGGGTGTTTCGGTAGCACATTTGGGAAATTTAGATCGCGTTCCGAGCCAATCTCAAGTCGAAGCGTTGGGAACCGTGAACGTTGCCCTGGTGCCGGTGGGTGGTGGCGGGGGCTTGAATGCGGCTAAAGCAGCTGAAGTAATCAGTTTGCTGGAGCCAGGAATTGTGATCCCCATGCATTATGGCACACCAAAATGCAAGATCAAACTCGACCCGCTTAGCAAGTTTCTCAAAGAAATGGGCTTGGGAACTATCAAGCCCGTTGATGAACTTTCGGTGACACCCTCCTCGGTTCCCACAGAGACTCAGGTAGTCGTACTGGATTACCAGGCTTAACCTCGGGAGAAAGATTTTGGCAGTAAAACTTTTGATGTCATGGAATATCCTGCCTGGACGCGAACAGGAATACTTCGAGTTCGTAGTGCGCGAATTCATCCCAGAGATCCAGCAATTAGGCTTGGAGACAACCGAAGCTTGGGTGACAGTCTATGGTGACCACCCCCAAATTCTGGCTGCGGCCAAATCTGCTAACCCCGAAGATTTGCAGCAGATAATCCTTTCTCAAGAATGGGATGCCCTGACATCGCGATTGCTCGATTTTGTTAAAGACTTGGAATTCAGAACGGTTCAAGATCGACCTGGCTTCCAGATGTAAACTATCGATTTTCAAAGATTGATGATTGAAGGCAACACTCAATCATCAATCTTTTTATTTGTGGAATTTCCCAGTGTTTGCTGAAAAACTTTTGAACTGGTACGCCGAAAATGCTCGTGAGATGCCCTGGCGTGGGAACCCCGATCCTTATGCAGTTTGGGTTTCTGAGATTATGCTACAGCAAACGCGCGTCGATACTGTGCTGCCTTACTTCGAGCGCTGGATGAGACGTTTCCCAGATATTCAAACATTGGCCGAAGCTTCCCAGCAAGATGTGCTCAACAGTTGGGAAGGATTAGGATATTACAGCCGGGCGCGCAATTTCCATAAAGCGGCGCAAATTGTCATCGATCAATACAATGGGCAGCTCCCAGTAGATCCATCCGCCCTGAAAAGCTTACCCGGAATTGGTGCATATACTGCCGCGGCCATCGCTTCGATTGTCTTCGGTTTAGATGAAGCCACACTCGATGGCAATATCCGCCGGGTGTTGGCGCGCATCTTCGATGTGGAACATCCGCTCGGAACCACTTTGGCTGAGAAGCGGTTGTGGGAACTGGCTCGCCAGAATCTGCCATCAGGCAAGGCTGCCGATTACAACCAGGCGCTGATGGAATTGGGGGCGACTCTCTGCTCACCCCGCAACCCTAAATGCGAGGTGTGCCCAATCAATGAAGATTGCCAGGCTTTCAAACTAGGGATTCAAGAACAACGGCCCGTGAAAAAGAAAAAATCTGAGGTCCCTCATCATACAGTCACTGCGGCTGTGATCCAACAAAATGGGAAAGTTCTCCTTGCCCAACGCCCTGAAGGTGGTTTGTTGGGTGGCATGTGGGAGTTCCCAGGGGGCAAGAAAAAGCCTGGGGAATCCCTGCATGCCTGCCTGAAGAGAGAAATCTGTGAAGAGTTAGGTGTAGATATCGAAGTCGGTGAACCTTTTGGAGTTTACGAGCACGCCTATACCCACTTCCGTATCACGCTGCATGCTTTCTGCTCTACTATTTTAAGTGGAACACCACAGCTCTTAGACCATACTGATCTGCGTTGGGTAAAACCTGCAGAATTCAGTCAATACCCCATGGGAAAAATCGACCGTCAAATCGCCAATAATCTGAAAGGCTAAACCAAAACATATGCTTATCGTCGATGCTCACCAAGACCTGGCCTGGAATGTTCTTACATTCGAAAGAGATTACACCCTTTCGGCCGCCGAGACGCGCGCCCGTGAACGCGGCAAAGATGCCCCACGTTTCAATGGAGATACCTTATTAGGCTGGCCCGATTATCAGCGCGGGCGCGTAGGGATTGTTTTCTCGACGCTATTTGCAGCGCCAATCCGCCGCAGGTTGGGTGAGTGGGACGTGCAATGTTATAGCGGCTTCTCGGAAGCACTCAGGCGCTATCAGACACAATTGGATGTTTACCACCGTTGGGCGGATGATCATCCAGACAAGTTTCGGATTCTGTATTCGCAAGCTGATCTACAAAATCATCTCGCTGAATGGGAAGTAGAAACCGCTACACCGCCTGTGGGTCTGGTAATTTTGATGGAAGCTGCCGAAGCGGTGGGTTCCCCCTCAGAGTTGGACGAATGGTGGGAGCGCGGTGTGCGCATTATTGGCCCCGCCTGGGCTGGGACGCGCTTTTGTGGGGGTACTGGAGAACCGGGACCCCTGACCAAAGAGGGATATGAGCTTTTGGAGGGTATGGCCGACTTGGGCTTCACCTTAGATCTCAGCCATATGGACGAAAAGGCTGTGTTGCAAAGTTTGGATGCCTATGCTGGCCCGATAATTGCATCGCATGCGAATGCCATTGCCCTGCTTGAGGATATTGATAGCAACCGCTTCCTCTCAGATCGCGTGATTCATGGGCTCATCGAACGCGATGCAATCATTGGGGTTGTGCCTTTCAATAAGTTCTTACTGGCGGGGTGGCAGGAGCGCGATGGACGCCAGCTGGTGACCCTCGATCGCCTCGTCGCCCAGATTGATTATATTTGCCAGATCGCTGGCGATGCCAAACACGTTGGCGTGGGCAGCGATTTTGATGGCGGATTCGGCCTTCAGAGCACTCCAGTAGATATCGATACCGTGGCCGATTTAGAGAAAATTGCCCCCTTATTAATAAAAAAGGGTTATACTGAAGAAGATGTTGCTGCCGTTTTAGGGCAGAACTGGATCGAACACTTAGTCACTCATCTGCCGAAAGGATAGCTATCTTGCTTGCGAATAAACCCAAATATGGACCTCGTCGGGTTTGGTTTGGCTTGTGGGTCGTATTCTTTGGTTTTGGCCTCTTTCTGTTAGGGCTTGAACCAGACCTTTTCAACGCCGACCGCAGCCCGGTAGTTGGATTTGTTCAAATTACAGTTTTCCTGGTTGGCCTGGCATTTATATGCTTGGGCGGCTATATGAGCTTTTCACTGCAATGGGCTGGGGGTGAACGCACTATTGCAGCCGATATCGGTCTACGCCTGGTCAGTACTGGATACGTGATCGCCTTTGTTTCAGGCTTGGCGGATGTGTTTGGTTTCGGCACACAGCCTCTCCCAGAAGTTCCCTACTTTGGCCCACTGCAGGCAGCTGGCGTTATCCTTGGGGAAGTTGTCATCGCGATCGGATTTGTATTGGTGATTTTACCTAGCAGAGAAGAATAGGTTTGATACATGTAATGAAACATGACTCACCTCGAAATTAATGTTCGGGATGCGTCATGCTGTTTTATCCCCATCCCCCCGCTTCGCGCCCCCCTTCCCCATTTCAGTGGAACTGGGAAGGGGGAATATTTTTGCGATTATCAGCGAGAGAGTGGTTTCCTTAGGATATCCTATCAAAAGCCTATATATTTCTTAAATATAAGGGTACCTCACGTTTGCTTGACTCTGCTGAAATAATTTTTAATCTCAGACAGGTGTTATTTGCCCTAAGGCCTCCAACATTTCCTGATTGGTGTCGAATTTAAATTCTTCCAAACCAAGATCTAAGGCCATGGCGCTTTCGATCTCTATCAACCGCAGGACATCGGATTTTTCAATGATGGAATTTGAAATTGACTTCATTTTCTGATCAATTGAACAGAGTATTGCGGCAGAATCTTGGGGTGGAGCGATGGCTTCCAAATAACTCAAAGCAACCTCAGCGCCAGTTTCCCCGTCTTTGCGAGCATACCCTACCAATCCACTACTGGCCGCGCGTGACCATCCTGCGACGAAAACGCCTTCGATCGCCTCTCCAGTCTCAGGATCATATACTTCATAAGAAAGTTCATTGATAGGGTATTTTGGTTTGGGATGTTTGACAAATTCATTCCATTGGACTGGCAACCCGAAGGAATCATCTACTTTGTCGCCAATACAGAATATAACCGTATCTACGTCCAATACCCGGGTTGTACCCAAACGATGCACTTTGGTATCGAATTCCCTGGCGATCAGTTTGGTGTCCTCAACTTCTAGTCCACGAACATTGCCCTGCTCATCCCCAAGGATTTGTTTGGGTGAAGAAAGGAACTGCAACCTGAAGCGCGTGTCTGAATTAGGCTCTTTAGCCTTGTTCAGCGCCGAAAGGATGAAGTCCTTAGCAGCCTCGGGGCTTTGATCTACAGCCAACATCCGCTCTGTGACGCGTTCTATCTCATCATCGAGGGCATCCAGATCGAGGTTGCGGATCACGTTTTCCATCTCTTTTTTGGTGAATTTCACCTCCGCAGGTCCCCTTCGGGCAACAGCAACCACTTCATCGACTTTCTTGTCTCGGATAAGCCAGTGGGCAATATCGATCATCACATTGCCCACGCCGATTAATGCCACGCGCTTACCAATGTCAAATTCACGCTGGCTGTAGGGCGGTAGCTTGTTATAGTGATAAACCAAATCCTTAGCGTGGAATACGCCTTTGAAATCTTCTCCCGGTAATCCCAACCATTTTGTCCCCTGCGCGCCCACCGTTACAACGATGGCCTGAAATCCAAGTTGGCGGATTTCTTCAAGGGTAAGATCCCCCTCGTTGCCAACGCCGATGTTGCCATAATAAGTGATGTTCTCATCGGAGAGAATCTTTAGAAATTGCTTGCGCAAACCCGCCTTCATGCGGTGCTTCGAGTGAAAGATACCGTACTCTGCCAGACCGCCAGGCCTGATATCGCGGTTAAAAATGACCACTTTTGCCCCAGCCTGAGCCAATTTTTTTGCGGCGTATATTCCCGCCGGACCGGCGCCGATCACGGCGACCATCTTGTTCCCATTTTGCATTTAAATTGTTCCTCCAGAAAATTGATGATGACAGTCTGCCATCTCACTCTTGGTCGATGTTAGACTGCCAGGTCTTACCTGTTTGGTACCAATTCTCCAGGATTTTCTTAAATTAGCGGTTCTGGCGACTGGAAGTCGCAGCAACGGCTGGAAAACCTGCCTTCGCAGGTTGTATTTCAATCGCCCGCTATGCGCGCCTGCATCGAGGGCGATTTTACAAGCATTGGTGCAGTTTCAATTGCCGGATTATTGACTCTAAGAAAGCAGTGATCAGTTCTCTACAAACAGTTTACTCTCCCCTGGCAATATGCTATATTCTGAAGGACATTCTCAGATCCACCAAAAAGTCAGGAGAAAGCCTATGACTTACCAGCAGCCTTATTACCCAACCAAATCCAGGGTCACGGCCACGTTATTTGCCAAGGCCATTTTCCGTCGATTTATCTGGCAGGGAAAAATGTTGCCAGCCTTCTGGACGGTGATGAGTCTGTTTTCATTTGTGGTGAATATCATCCTCATTGTTATGCTGATCTCCTTGGGGCAGCAACTTTTTAACCTTAAAGATGCGCTCTATACACAATTGGTGAATGGTTTGCACGAGAATTTTCAAGCCATGGATAAAGCTGTAATTGATGAGATCATCGAAGTTAATGATACAATTCCCGTCCGATTTGAATTACCAGTATCCACAACAACCCGGGTAACGCTCACTGAACCCACGCAAATCAATGGCGCTCAAGTATCGATAACCTCTGGGGTGCTCAATATCAACGCTCCTGCCAATATCGTGTTGCCCGCTGGAACAAGCCTGCCCATCGCCCTCAATATCAATGTCCCTGTTGATGAGTCAGTACCCGTTAGCCTTGATGTGCCCGTATATATAAAACTAAAAGATACAGGTTTAGGGACACCCTTTGAAGGTTTGATTGGCGTAGTCTCTCCCTACGATAGTTTACTTCTGAACGCGGACGACTCCTGGGAGGATACAAAGATTTGTCAGGGCCTTTTGGGATTTATTTGTAATTGGTTCTTGATCCCTTAGGGGATACTGTTTCCAAGCATTTAAAGGGTTCGTAGTGACGCACGGGAGTGCGTTTTCAACAAACACAAAACAACGGGCACTTTCGTGCCCTACTACAAACAAAAAAGAGGTATTGCTCTTCATGGAATCTTCCATCACAAAATACAAACTCTCTAACGGCATGCTGGTAATGCTCAAAGAGATTCACACTGCCCCGATCATCAGCAATTGGGTTTGGTATCGGGTTGGCTCGCGCGATGAGATGCCTGGCAAAACGGGTATCTCCCATTGGGTGGAGCATATGCAATTTAAAGGAACACCCCAGTTCCCCTCGGGCGTTCTTGATAAGGCAATCTCCAGGGAGGGCGGCATCTGGAATGCCTTCACTTACCTGGATTGGACCACCTACTTCGAGACCATGCCCGCTGACAAGATCGATCTGGCTTTGCGCCTGGAAGCGGACCGCATGGCAAACAGCATTTTCGACGCTGAAGAAGTCGAATCCGAGCGCACAGTCATCATCTCCGAGCGGCAGGGCAGTGAGAACCAGCCCATGTTCCAGCTTGGCGAGGTGATGCGGGCATCAGCCTTTCGAGTGCACCCTTATCATTTTGAGATCATCGGAGACATGGTCGATCTGGAAACTATGAGTCGCGATGACCTTTATAACCACTATCGCAGTTACTATCGGCCCAACAACGCCGTGATGGTTGTGGCCGGGGATTTCGACACAAAAGATTTGAAGAAGCGCATCGAAAAGCTGTACGGACCCTTGAAAGCTGGCGATGAACCGTTTCGTCAGCAGCGACCTGAGCCCCCGCAGCGAGGTGAGCACAGATTGACCGTGGAGGGCACCGACGATACCACTTATATCAGCGCCTATTATCACTCGCCATTAGCCTCTGAGCCTGATTTCTTTCCATTCATTGTATTAGACAGCTTGCTAACTGGCCCTACGGGTTTGAACATGTTTGGCGGCGGCATTTCCAATAAGACTTCGCGTATGTATCTCAAGCTGGTCGAAGGCGATCTGGCTGTGGGCGTGCGCGGTGGTTTACCTGCCACCATTGATCCCTATGTTTACAGCATCACGGTGACCGTGCACCCCGAGCGCACTGCTGATGAAGTCATCACTGCTATCGACGAAGAGATCCACCGAGTGCAGGATACCCCGCCGACACAAGCTGCTGTTGAACGGGCGGTCAAACAAGCCCGAGCACTTTTCGCCTATGGCAGCGAGAGCATCACCAATCAGGCCTTTTGGATGGGCTTCACCGAGATGTTTGACTCTTACGATTGGTTCACTGGCTATCTCGACCGATTGGCCGCTGTTACTCCCGACGATGTCCAGCGCATTGCCCAAACCTATTTAGTACCCCGAAACCGCATCTTGGGGACCTATTTGCCCACAAAGAACAACGAGGTGGCGAGATGAGCGCCATGAGCAAAATACAACTCGCAAATCAGAACTCATCCTTGCCGGGCCCCGATGATATTACCCGCGTCGAGCTTCCTAACGGAATTGCCGTTTTGGCTCGCTCCAATTACAACAGCCCTTCGGTCAATGTCAGCGGATACCTGCATGTCGGCGGTCTCTTCGACCCTGATGAGAAACTTGGGTTGGCCGATTATGTCTCCGCGGCCTTGATGCGGGGCACGGAGAAACGCGATTTCCAGGAGATTTACCAGGCTTTGGAGTCAGTCGGCGCGGCATTGAGTTTCAATGGCGCCACCCATACCACCGGTTTTGGCGGCAAGTCATTGGCCGAGGATTTATCCCTATTGATGGAGTTGATCTCCGAGGGTTTGCGCCAACCGGTTTTCCCCGAGCAGCAGATCGAGCGACTGAGAGCTCAGCTGCTGACCGGGCTGACCTTGCGTGCCCAAGATACACGCGATATGGCTGGTATGACCTTCGACCAGATTGTCTACAAAGATCATACCTACAGCCGACCAGAAGATGGCTACCCGGAGACAGTTCAGGCCATCACTCGTCAGGATTTGGTAGATTTCCACAAAAAGCATTTCGGGCCGCGCGGCTTAGTTGTGGCCGTGGTCGGTGGGGTAGCCCCTGAAGAAGCGATCGAGAAAGTGAAGTCAGCCTTGGGAGATTGGCAAAACCCAGATCAACCGGACCCGCCCAAACTCCCGTCCGTGACGCCGCTCAAGGAGCTGGTCACACAACAAGTCGAGATTCCCGGAAAATCTCAAGCCGATATCGTCATCGGTGCCTCGGGTCTGGCTCGCAAGTCAGAAGATTTCCTTCCCGCTTCCTTAGGGAACAGCGTCTTCGGCCAATTCGGTATGATGGGCCGTATCGGTGAAGCGGTGCGCGAGAAAGCTGGGCTGGCCTATTACGCCTACAGCAGCATGAGCGCCGGGATGGGGCCGGGGCCGTGGTCGGTGAATGCGGGCATCAACCCTGATAACATCGAAAAAGCCACCGAGTTGATTCGCGCTGAGATCAAGCGTTTCATTACCGAGCCAGTTGAGGATGATGAGTTGGCTGACAGCAAAGCGAATTTCATCGGGCGGCTGCCGTTGGCACTGGAGTCCAATGGTGGAGTGGCGGGCGCGCTGCTCAACCTGGAGCGCTATGACCTGGGTATGGATTATTATCTGCGTTACGCCGAGCGGATCGAAGCAGTGACCAAAGAAGATGTGCTGGCCGCGGCGAGCAAATATCTGCATCCGGACAAGTTGGCAGTGGCCATCGCTGGACCTTAGATTTAACACGAATGAGATCGAAGTGTACGAATGGCACGAATATCGCTCTTTGAAAATTCGCGTCATTGGTATGTGAATCAAACAAAGTTATCTAAGTTTGTCATTGCGAGGAGGCGTCGCCAAAGGCGCACCTTCGGTGAGCCGACGAAGCAATCTCCAGGCAATGATTCAGATTGCTTCGCTTCGCTCGCAATGACACAATTAAGAAACTTTTTTGGAATTACTGTTGTAGTCAAAAAAGCTTGAACAATTGTCATTCTGAATGGAGCAAAGCGGAGTGAAGAATCCCTGAAATCAAACGTGAATAAGTGCCTACGCAGGCTGCAAATTACGCTGCTTTCTGGGGATTCCTCGCTACGCTTGGATCGCGAAGACAAATTGAGCGCCTTTTTGGCGCTTTCTGAAACGGTGAAATATTGGAAAGCAGAGTCGGGGCGATTGGTCAAGGTACAGATCATACCCGAAGCGCTGGCCCAACATCCCGGACATCGCGCTGAGCAAATCCAATGCCAGCATCGCCCGGCGAGTGTTGGAAAGGCTTTAACGCAAAGGCGCTAAGTTGCATGAGACGCAAAGAAGTATAATAAAATCTCTCTGCAACATTGCGTCTCCGCGCCTTTGCGTTGAAAAAACATGAAATTAAAAACCGGTGTTGACCTAATCGAAATCGAACGTATCAAAGACTCCGTCGAGCGCAACGGGGAGCGATTCCTAGAGCGTGTCTACACATCAAAAGAGCTGGCCTTATGTGGTAAGGACATGGCCTCTCTTGCGGGACGATTTGCAGCGAAAGAGGCTGTTGCTAAAGCTTTGGGCTGCGGCATTGGCGATGTGCGCTGGCAGGAGATCGAAGTTCTAAGAGACAAGAAGCGGGCTCCGGTACTGCATCTGCATGGGGCGGCGCTGGAATTGGCTGATAGTTTGGGCCTGGAAACCTGGTCGCTGAGTCTCAGTCATACCAAGACGCATGCAGTGGCGTTTGTAGTGGCGGCAGGTTAATTATGAATTGTGAACGACGAATAATGAATTGAGAATTCACAATTCGAAATTTCATTAGGAGGAACACATGTTGAAGAAAATCGGTCGGGTTCTATTAATTATTCTCATTGTTTTAATCATCCTTATTGCCATAGTCGCTATCGCCGGGCCACCATGGGTCAAGAGGACGGCAGAGAAATCTTTCCCCCAGATTGACGGGGAGCTTCAGATCGCCGGTCTCGACGGCCCTGTGGATATTTACCGTGATTCGTTCGGCAT
This sequence comes from uncultured Anaerolineales bacterium, assembly GCA_964419495.1. Classification (GTDB taxonomy): domain Bacteria; phylum Chloroflexota; class Anaerolineae; order Anaerolineales; family UBA11858; genus NIOZ-UU35. Next base: position 8,939 of record CAYQQX010000021.1, on the reverse strand, counting down.
CCCGCACATCTACGCGGCTAGCCAGCATGACCTGTTTTTTGCCCAGGGATACGTGCATGCCCAGGATCGCTTCTGGCAGATGGATTTTTGGCGTCATCAGGGCGCGGGACGCCTCTCAGAATTGCTGGGCGAGGCCACTTTAGATACCGACAAATTCCTGCGCACCTTAGGCTGGGAGCGCGTCGCCCGCCAAGAATTGGAATTGCTGGATGCTCAATCTCGCCTGATCCTGGAAGCCTATGCCGAGGGGGTCAATGCTTACCTGTCCGAGCATACGGGCACGGCCCTGGCTTTGGAATACGCCTTCTTGCCCATCATCAATAGTGATTACGAAGCTGCACCCTGGACAACGCTCAACTCCCTGACCTGGGCCAAAGCCATGGCCTGGGATTTGCGCCGCAACATGGACACCGAGATCGATCACGCCATGCTGCTCAAAGAACTAACCCTGGCGCAGGTCTCCGACCTCTTTCCACCTTATCCTGATGACCATCCCACAATTGTCAGTGGTCAGTGGTCAGTGGAGAGTGGTCAGCAGCCAACGGCCAACAGCTTGCTCTACCCACTACCCACTATCCACTATTCACTCTTTACCGATCTCCGCGATCAACTCGCTAATATTGACTTTTTCACTGGCGGCTTCGAAGGCATCGGTTCCAATAGTTGGGCCGTATCCGGCGAGTTGACCGACACCGGCATGCCTCTGCTGGCCAATGACCCTCACCTGGGCGCGCAAATGCCCTCCATCTGGTACGAGGTCGGCTTACACTGTGCACCTAAATCGGAAGACTGCGCCTTGGATGTGGCGGGGTTCTCCTTCGCCGGGGTGCCGGGTGTGGTCATCGGTCACAATGACCGCATCGCCTGGGGCTTCACCAACGTCGGCCCCGATGTGATGGACCTGTATATCGAGAAGGTCAACCCCGAAAACCCGAACCAGTACGAATTCCAGGGCCAGTGGATCGATATGCAGATTGTCACCGAAGAGATCCAAATTGCCGGGGGCGAAACTGTCGAACACACCGTGCGACTGACCCAACACGGACCCGTGATCACTGAGGATTATGGCTTGCAAACCTTTGCCGAAGATGTCGGCGAAGATGTGGCAGTGCCTGAAAACTTCACTTTGGCTGTGAGCTGGACGGCGCTGGAGCCTACCTGCGTTTTCTGCTCGATCTGGAAGTTCAACCTGGCGCAAAATTGGGATGAATTCCGCTCAGCCGCCCAAGAGTTCGTTGTGCCTGCCCAGAACCTGCTCTATGCCGATGTAGACGGCAACATCGGCTACCAGATGCCCGGCAATATCCCCATACGAAGCGATTTCCATCGTGGTATGCTGCCGGTGCCCGGCTGGACGGGCGAATATGAGTGGCAGGGCTTCATCCCCTTTGATGAGCTGCCCTACGCCTTCAACCCGCCCGAGGGCTATATCGCCACCGCCAACAACGCCGTTGTCGGGCCGGATTATCCTTACCTGATAACCTACCAGTGGTCGTACGGCTACCGGGCTCAGCGCGTTGTCGATATGCTCGAGGGTGCGACAGGTCCCATTGATATCCCCTACATCCAAAGTATTCAGGGCGACAACATGGATTTGATGGCCGAAGTGCTGTTACCAGTGTTGTTTGAAATCTCCATGGATGATGCAGATCTTGAAGGGGCCCGCGAACTCCTTTCGGGTTGGGATGGCCAATTGAACATGGATTCTGCTCCCGGAGCGCTATTTATGGCCTTCTGGCGCAACCTTTTAGAGGCTACATTTTCCGATGATCTGCCTGAATTTTATGGCGTCGGCGTGGAGTCGGGTGCCAAGGAGATCATGCGCAACCTGGTGACACAACCCGACAGCGTCTGGTGGGACGATCATTCCACCCCCGAGACCGAATCCCGTGATGATATCTTCCGTTTGGCGTTCGAAGCGGCTTATAAAGAGATGCTTGATCGCCAAGGAAAAAATCCTGAAGATTGGTCCTGGAGTGATTTGCATACATTAACCTTCTACAATCAGGTCATGAGCAGCTTCCCCTTTATCAAGGATGCCTTCAACCGCGGCCCGTATCCTACAGCGGGTGGCAGTGCCATCGTTAACGCCACGGGCTGGGATCCTGATATCCCTTATGAAGTGGATTGGCTGCCCTCCATGCGCATGATTGTTGACTTGGGTGATCTGACCAACTCTCTGACCGTGAACACCACCGGCCAGTCCGGACATCCGTATCACCCTCACTATATCGACCAACCAGATCTGTGGCGCAATATCCAATATCACCCCATGCTCTGGGCACGCGCGGATGTCGACGCCGACGCCGAAGGGCATCTCAGGTTAGTGCCGTAGAATCGAAAACCCGGCTCTATATAGAACCGGGTTCCTTTTATCTGAATAACCACAGATGAACACAGATAAACGGGATAAAATAAAAAATCTGTGTTCATCCCATTTATCTGCGGTTAAATTTATGCCTCGACTTCAGCCTCTGCTTTGGCCCTCTCGGCCTTTATCTCAGCCCTGGCCTTAAAGAATTCCATTACTGGGGGGATAAATGAGATGGCAATGATGGCGAAGATCACCAATTCGAAGTTGTCCTTGACGAAGGGCAGGTTGCCAAAGTAGTAGCCCAACAAGGTGAAGCTGGTTACCCAGACGATGCCGCCAACCACGTTGTACGTGATAAAGCGGGGGTAGCTCATGGTGCCCACGCCGGCCACGAAGGGAGCAAAGGTGCGGATGATAGGTACAAAGCGTGCCAGGATGATGGTCTTACCGCCGTGCTTCTCGTAGAATTGTTGGGTTTTTTCGAGATATTCCTGCTTGAGCCAACGGATGTTGCCACTGAAGGCGCGATCTCCGATGTAGCTGCCGATCCAGTAATTAACCGTATCGCCAATGATGGCCGCAACGATTAACAACCCGATGATGATCCAGTGGTTCAGGGCGCCAAGGGCGGCGAAGCTGCCGGCGGCAAAGAGTAGCGAGTCGCCGGGCAAGAAGGGGGTCACTACGAAGCCTGTTTCCATGAAAACGATCAGGAACAGAATCGCATAAGTCCAGGTGCCGTATTGCGAGATGATGGTGCTGAGATGTTCATCCAAGTGCAGGATGAAATCGATTAAGAAGGTAATGATTTCCATAAGTTTTTCCAAATTCACTTAAGAAGCTAAACTTCTCGAAGAAGTTTAGCTTCTGTTAAATTATTAGCGATTAAAGCGAACGGAATTATACAGGCTGAACGTATAACTTGCAACGTTCAACCTGTATATTGTGAATGTGAGATTCTACTGTTCTACGATGGTGACTGTAATGATCTTATCCCCTTCGGGAAGGTCACCGCCTTGAGATGGGTCGCGCGGGGTCAAATCTTGAACAACTTGCATGCCTTCAAGTACTTCGCCGAAGATAGTATAGCCTCCGTCAAGGTGCGTGGCAGGACCGTAGGTGATGAAGAACTGGCTGCCGTTGGTATCGGGGCCAGAGTTAGCCATGGCGACTAGGCCCTCTTGGTCGAAGGTAAGCGCTTCCGAAGTTTCGTTCTTGAACGCATAGCCGGGTCCGGCCAGACCTGTGCCTGTCGGATCACCGCCTTGGGCCATGAAGCCGGGCAGCACGCGATGGAAAGGAGCTCCATTAAACCAGCCTTCTTGTGCCAGGAAGACAAAGCTATTGACTGTCAAAGGGGCTACATCGGGGTAAAGCTCGATGACGATATCACCCTTTTCGGTTTGGATGGTGGCTGTGTAATCTTTGAGCGGGTCAATCACCACTGGGGGACATTCGGTGTATTGTTGGTCGGCGAATTTCGTCAGGTTGAGAATAGCGGCCACATTGGCCGAGTCCAGCGGTCCGTTATAGGGATTGTTGTTGACCACAAAGAAAGGCGTGCCGGGCAGACCGATCTCTTGCCCCTTGGTCCAGCCGCTCTCTGCCTTGGCGACAATTTCCTCGCTGTTCAAGTCAGACTCGAATTGAGCTGCATCCAACTCGAGACCAGCGGCATTATCGATCAGCCAGCTTTCGAAATCTGCCACTGAAAGACTGGACCATTCATTGAATTTATCGTAAATGAAATAGTGCATCTCCCAGAATTTGTCTTGTAATCCAGCAGCTTCAGCGGCTTGCGCGGCCAGGATGGCTTTGTCGTGAATGGATGCTAAGGGGAAATGACGGTAGACGACGCGCACATCTTCTGGAAAATCAACTTTGAGTTGCGCCAACACGGGCGCAATTTGAGCGCAGTACGGTCATTGATAGTCGCCGTACTCGACGATGGTCAGGGCGGCGTCATCAGGGCCAAATACCCAATCATCTTCAGTGACGGCAAAGAGTTCTGCGTATTGAGACTCGGGCGACATTGGAGAACTCACCAAAGTACATTCGCTGACCAGTTCCACTGGCTCGGGTTCTTCCGCTTCGGTGAAGACCTCTTCGGTAACCTGAACAGCAGTCTCTGTGGGTGCAGGGGGTTGGGTATGCGTGGCCTTGGGGGCAGTGACTGCTTCTTGAGCAGGAGCTTCTTCAACCTGAGTCGGGGTCTCCCCGCCGCAGGCGGCCAATAAAAATGCCAATACTAATAAAAGGGGTACAAATCGTTTTTGCATAGATTTCTCCTAGGGATTAAGAATTCTTATCTACAGCTGCTTGCAATTGCTCAAATGACCACATCCAAGAAATGCGGTTGACAAATTCAGCCAGAGAAGAGCTTTTGGCGCGCAGCGTGCGCACAGCTTCGCCGACAGGGTTTTCTGCCACACCCGCCGCGCCGCCGGGTCGGTCAGCATAGGCACCATGGAAGGCGAAATAGGCCTGGTTGAGTTTGCGAATGCGATAGCCGTTTTCAACGAAGATCTGCCGACGAGCTTCCATATAGATCTCGGCCTCCTCGATTTTTCCATCGGCCAGCATCTCATCAACATTCAGGCGTGTTTCATGCATTTCTGCGCGGAAGTCGAAAGGTTCTTCAACGGCCTCGCCTGGCGGGGGTGTGGTTGTGGTCTCTTCACTTGTCTCCGTCACAGGTTTGGGCGGTGGTGGAACAAACTCGGGATAATATTTCTCGATCATTGCGGCGCCAATTTCTTTCCCTGCAATGCTGGCTGTGGTTTCGTTGATGAGCCTCAGTTTTGCATTCTTTAGATAATTGACTCCCAATGGGCGCAGGGTTAGGAAATTATGGATCCATTCATGGGCCACAACTTCTGCGAGCCAGTTGATATTGGTGGTTTGGATGACCATGGTGGGATACATGCCTACGCCACCAATATTGACCACCAGCGAGGAAACATCTAACCCCTGGTTGACTTGATCTTCGAGGGCAGCGCGTTGGTCTGTGGTGAACTCATGATGAATGGATATATTGGCGTCCTGCCGGATCACATCGCGCGGCGAAACGATCAGAGCCAATGGTAATGGGGTAACGTGATAGAGCGCTGGCGGTATGGTCTGACCCCCCAGGGATAGGCCCAGACCAGCAACTGTCTCAGTGAGCTGGTTTTGGAAAACCGTTTCTGCTAAGGGGGCCAGGAATTGGCGCTGGGTGTAGAGCTGGTCCAGTTCTTGGCGAATTAATTTTGATGCTGCTTCGGGATCAGTAATTTCCAAATTTACGAAGTATTCGTCGAGGTAATCTTCGTATTGGAATATTCGTTCAACAAGTTCAAGGTAATCTAACACGATCTGGCTTTGATATTCTGCAGGAAGATAATCTGCCGCACCCAACCCGATCTGGCTGACTTTCCCCAGCATTGCTCTGACTGTCCAATTGCCGTAATCAAATTCGATCTGCCGCGTGAATGCACGCACGCGTTCAACCTGATCTCCCGGCCCCAGAACGCTTCGTTGAAGTAAGAGTATCGCTATTAGCGCCACGCTTGAGATGCGCAAAAAATGTCTTATCACCGACCATACACCAGACATAATGGGGGTGATTGTATCACGCAGAGTTTAGAGGGGGATGAAATATTCTCCCCCCCCTTGACATATAATTAACTTAACGTTATTATTAACTTCGTAATACAAATAACTAGCTATATGAGCGATTGGAACACTTGATTTGGTGATGGTTTTCTAGTACCAGTAAAATTTTGTGGAAGGAGTAGTAATGGTTGAACAAATCCTCAATAAGAAATTTCAAAAGGAACTGCTGTCTGGAATTACATCGTTAGTGTTGCTGGGTATTATGAGCCAGAGTGAAGAACCTCTCTATGGCTACCAAATTACCAAACTGTTGGAACCTGTTAATGATGACGAGCCAATCGTCAAACAGGGTGCTCTTTACCCGGTGCTGCGATCATTGGAGAAGAGTGGTTTGCTCTCCAGCAGTGTGGAACCTTCGGTTTCGGGTCCGCCGCGGCGCTATTATGTAATCACGGATGCAGGTAGACAGACTCTAATAGAGTGGAAATCCATTTGGCAAGAAATCAAATCGTTCGCTGAAACGATCTTAGAAGGAGAAGGAAATGAGCAATAAAGCAATAAAGGAGTATTTATCACAACTGCGCAAGGAGCTTTCTGGCAGCGACAAAGCCATAATTCGCGATGCCCTCGCTGATGCCGAAGAACACCTACGAACAGCTCTAGAAAGCGAAAGTCAAGATCCTGCAAATGCGGAAGTCATTCAGAATATTATTGAGACTTACGGTACCCCAGAAGAGATCGCTGATGCTTACAAGGCTGTGGAGATATATGCCCGACCGACACTAGCGACTTCGATGGCACATCAAAATGGCAATGTGATGACTCGCTTCTTTGGTGTCTACGCAGACCCTCGCGCCTGGGGTGCGTTGTTGTATATGCTAATCTCATTATTAACAGGAGTGATATATTTTACTTGGGCAGTTACTGGCATATCATTGGCGATACCATTTGCTTTGTTCATCTTTGGGTTACCATTTGTGGTGTTATTTGATTTATCGATCAAGGGAATTGGGTTGTTGGAAGGCCGCATCGTGGAGGCTTTACTTGGAGTCCGTATGCCCCGTCGTTCAGTCTTTTGGAAAAAGGATTTGTCCTGGATGCAGCGATTGAAATTGCAATTACTAGATAAATATTCCTGGTTGGGGTTGTTATACATGCTCCTGCAATTAGTTTTTGGGGTGCTTTACTTTACAGTGTTTGTTACTCTGATTGCTTTCTCACTCGCATTTATGGCCATACCCATTGTTCAGCTTGTTTTCGGATATCCTACAATCCAAATTGCGAGTGGACAATATTTTATACCAGATACGCTCCTGCCTATTGCGGTGCTCCTAGGTTTCATGCTGCTCACTTCTAGTTTACATTTGGCTAGACAACTTGGAAAACTGCATGGTCGCTACGCAAAATTCATGCTGGTTGGAGAGCAATAAAAAGTTTCTGCACAAAGCTTACGCAAACTTACAGGCTTCCGATATTTGACAATATCGGAAGCCCGTATTTTTCTAGGTGATACAATATCCTTCGGATTCAGAACGGATATCAGTCAAGGGGGTTTATTCTCTAACAGGATTAGTAAAGGAGATGCTATGACCGCAGTTGTTACAGACCAACCCGTTGTCAATGATAAACGTGAAATCTTTGGATGGGCCATGTATGATTGGGCCAACTCTGCCTTCAGTACTACTATCGGTACTGTTTTCCTTGGCCCTTATCTGGCATCACTTGCAGCTGGAGCCGCGGTGGCAAACGCTGATGGCATGGCGCGCTTCTTCGGGATCCCCGTCGCGCCTGATTCCTTCTTTCCTTATGCAGTCTCTTTTTCGGTGCTCCTGCAAGTTCTCTTTCTACCCATCCTGGGCGCTATCGCCGACTATTCTCACCGCCGCAAACAGATGATGCAGATCTTCGCTATTTCTGGCGCTACGGCAACTATTGGATTATTCTTAGTGACTGATTCATTGTGGTGGTTGGGCGGCGTTCTCTTCATCATCGCCAATCTTTGCTTTGGCGCGGCGATTGTGTTCTATAACGCATACTTGCCTGATATCGCCAGTGAAGATCAGCGTGATCGGGTTTCGTCTTATGGCTGGGCCATGGGTTATTTAGGCGGCGGCTTGCTCTTGCTGCTCAACCTAATTTTCTACCAGATGCATGAATCGCTTGGTGTCCCCACAGGGCTGGCCATCCGCATCAATTTAGCTTCTGCAGGTTTATGGTGGTTGGGCTTTTCCTTTATTACCTGGGCACGCCTGCGCACTCGTCATGCATCTCGACAACTGCCCGAAGGCAAAACCTATCTCAAAGTTGGTTTCAGCCAACTTCGACATACGCTAAAAGAGATCAAGAATTTTCCAGAGACACTAAGATACTTGTTGGCCTATTTCCTTTACAACGACGGCATCCAAACCGTGATTGCTGTTTCTGCCACCTTTGCCGCGGCGCCTCTCGTGCGCGGCGGCCTGGAGCTTGATCAGGGTACCCTCACCATGGTTATCCTGATGATCCAGTTTGTGGCCTTTGGCGGGGCGCTATTCTGGGGCAAACTGGCAAAATGGGTTGGCGCTAAACGCTCGATCATCATTAGTTTGGTGATCTGGTCAGGGGTGGTTATTTACGCTTTTGGCGGCATGAAAGGCGATACGCGCGTGCTCGAATTCTGGATCTTGGGTGCATTTATTGCTTTGGTGATGGGTGGCAGCCAGGCCATCAGCCGCAGTTTATTTGCCCAGATGATCCCAGAAGGACAAGAAGCTGAGTATTATTCCTTCTATGAGGTCAGCGAGCGCGGCACCTCCTGGATTGGACCTTTCCTCTTTGGACTCATGAATCAGGCTTTTGGAAGTTTACGACCAGCGATCCTTTCGTTGATCTTCTTTTTTGTTGTAGGCTTGATCATTTTGCCCTTCGTCAACGTTGATAAGGCCATTGCTGACGTTAAAGCCTATCAACCGGAACAATCGTAATTTTCCTTTGCATTTAAGACTCTACTGCAGTAACTCAGGCAAAACAGAAGCGTTGAGCAACAAAAAAG
>CAYQQX010000020.1:0-43028 GCA_964419495.1 uncultured Anaerolineales bacterium | reverse complement strand
GACTTTCTCTCTTTCCTTTTGTCCTTTTTGGTTCCGGCTCGTCCGGGTTAGGGAAGAAGGGGAGAATTCCTAACGATTTCCAACTGAATAACGACCATAATTGAGCTATAATCCCCTCTATGGCAATTGATATTTACTCGCTTATCCACATCATTAGCGCGTTTATTTATCTGATCTTGTTGATTGTAGTAATTGGTAAGCGCGGCCTGGTGAGTGACCTGGCGCGTCATCTGAACCTCTTTTTGTTGATTTACATCATTATCGAGGTTGGGTTAGCGATTAAAATGGGTCAGCTGTATTTGGTAAATTTCTTTCCTGATCCAGTAGAGAAATTATGGTTTGGATTTGGCGTTTTGCTGGGCTCAATATTGTTGAGATATGTTGGCTCCCAGGTTGCCCGCAGAGAAGTACAACTTTGGCGAGGAGACTTGATGGGGGCTGTCTGGTTCCTGATTGCAGTGGGAATGTTTTTGATTCCAAATTTTCAAGAAATACAAATCAATGTCTGGGGGTTAGAGCTCAATTTCGAGATCGTATTGTTAGTATGGATTCTTCTAGGTTGGGTGATCTTCACGGGATTGACTATTCGCCTAATTGTTGAAAATTATCAATATGCCAACTTCCCTACAATTCGGAATCGCTTGTTTATTTTTGGACTCGGCTTAGGCTTGATCCTGATTGGCAATGGCTTTAGTTTTTGGTCTCAAGAGCATATTGGCAGCATAATCGCGCTTTTGGGAGTTCTGACAATCGCTTATGTTGTCATAACCCCTCGTCTTCCTCACCTGGGTATCGCACTGCGCGGCATGATCAGTAAGGGACTTTTCCTGGCATTCCAATTCATTATCTATTATTTGAGTTTTCTTTTAATACAGTATTTGATTTCCAGGTATTTCCAAGTCTCCTCAGTCTTTGTTGGTGGTATTCTGACCCTGTTGATCATTGGCGTTATCAACCCATTGCTGAAGCGACTAGGCAGATGGGTTGACCAATTATTCTTTGGCGAAGAGCAAGATGTTTCTGGAATTTTGCGCGAGTACAGCCAGAATATCAGCAATATTTTAGATTTGGAGTTGTTATCCGTGGTTGCTGTCGATCTGGTGCAAGATTTGCTAGGTGTGGATCGGGGATTGCTTTTCTTAGTTGAATTGGAAGTAGATCCCAATGGGAACAAGGTTTTTCGTATTCAGCAAGGGCGTAAGCGTAAAGATACCTCGCTGATAGGTTTCATGCCTTCGGAATCAGCCTTGGCATCTGCTTGGGACAATGATCGTCGCGCTCTCACCAGGGCAGATATCGATTTGCTGCCACGTTACCTATCCATCGAAGCAGATACCCGCCAATGGCTTTCCAGGGTTGAGATGGATATATTTATCCCCATTCACGCCCAAGATGAATGGGTGGGGCTGCTCGCTCTCGGCCCCAAAGCTTCAGGGGCTTCATATTTGTCCAGTGACATAGAAATTTTGCGTTCCATGGCTGATCAGACTGCTGTTGCCTTGCAGAATGCTCGTTTGGTGGAGAGCCTTATGCGCGTCAATACCGAATTTCGTCGAGCCTATTCGGCGATGGAAGAAGCTCACGGTAAACTGCAGCGCCTCGACCTCAGAAAATCCGACTTTATTAGTATCGCCTCACACGAATTGCGCACACCTCTGACAGTGTTAAGTGGATATAGTCAAATGTTATTAGATGCACCGGAATTGAAATCCAATCCGGCATATATGAACGCCATTAAGGGTGTTGTGGATGGAGCACAGCGCTTACATGAGATCGTCGATAGCATGCTCGAAGTAGCTAAGATCGATACGAAAGAGCTTGCTTTGCAGGCAGAATCTGTCAAATTAGAACTAGTAATTTCAAATGTTTGCCGAAAAAATGCCCAAACTTTCCGAGAACGAAAACTAAAAGTTCACATTGATCAGAGCGTTATAGATATACCGCCAGCTCTTGGTGATCCTGAGGCTTTACAAAAGGTTTTCCAACACTTAATTAGCAACGCTATTAAATACACCCCCGATGAAGGTTTGATAACGATTTCGGGTCGACACATGCCGAAAGGATTGGTCAAGTATCCAAAGGGGGGGGTATTAATCGAGATTAAGGATACAGGTATCGGTATCGACCCCCGGTACAAAGAACTGATTTTTTCCAAGTTCTACCAGACCGGAGACCTCACATTGCACTCCACGGGGAAAACCAAATTCAAAGGCGGCGGTCCTGGTTTGGGATTGGCTATCGTGCGCGGCATCGTTCAGGCGCATGGCGGGCGCGTATGGGCTGAGAGTCCCGGTTATGGTGAGAGTCGCAACCCAGGGAGCTCCTTCTTTGTGATTCTGCCCCTGTTTGAAACCGCTGATGAAGAAGATGAAGTGTAGAACATGGAAGATGTAACGCTAGACCCTCAACGTCAAGAACGCGCAAAAGAATACGCCAAAATTTCCCGACGCTATATGCTGGTCGATCTGATCGTAGGTACTCTTTACATCATGGCCTGGCTAGGGTTTGGTTGGTCATTGACTCTCAGGAATTACTTGCTCCAATGGACATCCAATGAATTGCTCTTAGTTGCAGGCTTTGGTATTGTCTTCGGAGCGGTTATTTCGATATTGACCCTGCCGCTCTCTTATTACACGGGCTTTGTCCTACCGCACCGTTTTGAACAATCCAATCAGACTCTCAAAGGCTGGATTACCGATCAAATTAAGGGTATTCTAGTCTCGGGCCCGATTGGGTTGCTGCTCTTAGAAGTCATCTATGCTATATTGCGCGCCTATCCTGCTACCTGGTGGCTGTGGGCAGCAAGCTTTTTGTTGGTCTTCAATGTTTTGCTGACTAACCTGGCGCCAATTCTGCTCTTCCCCATCTTTTACAAATTCATCCCATTGGAAGAAGAACATGCTGATCTGGTTGAGCGCCTTCTAAGCCTGGCAAAGCAGGCGAACACAAAAGTAAACGGCGTATTCAAATTTGATATGTCCCGACGTACCAAGTCGGCTAACGCCGCGCTGACCGGCATTGGCAACAGCCGCCGTATTATCCTCGGGGATACGTTGATCGATGAGTTTACCCCCGATGAAATCGAAACCATTCTGGCGCATGAGCTGGCGCATCATGTGCATAGAGATATTCCCTGGGGAATCTTGATCAGCACGATAACAACGCTTTTGGGACTCTACTTGGCCTCGCTGGGTTTGAATTGGGGGGTGGGTTTCTTCGGTTTTGAGAATACTGCTGATATCGCCGCTCTGCCGCTCTTTGGTCTGGTTTTGGGAGCTTACAGCCTGATCACCATGCCGTTGGGCAATGCCTGGTCCCGCAGTCGAGAGCGCATGGCTGACACCTATGCCCTGGAGACCACCGGTCATAACGCGGCATTTATCTCTGCTTTTACAAGATTGGCTAATCAAAATCTATCCGATGTTGATCCTGAGCCTTGGATTGAATGGCTGCTGCACTCCCACCCTGCTATTAGCAAACGGATCGCCATGGCGAAGGAATTTGAATTAAACCAAAATCCGGCTTCGTAGAAGAGCCGGACTTAATCTGAATATCAGACCCTTAGGGTTTCAAAAACCCTAAGGGTCTATTTGTTATTATTCGTTCGGGATTACAACCCACAGGACAATGTAAGGCACAATGCCTGGGATGCCGCCGGGAATCAGGGCGATCAGGAAGGCCAGGCGGAACCAAAAGGCACTGATCCCAAAGAATTCTGCCAGCCCCCCGCACACTCCCGCAACAACACGATCTCGACGTGAGCGTCGTAAAGCACCTCTTTTAGCTGTCATTTTGACCTCCTAATAATCCGAATTTATGCGCGTTCATCTGTGCCCAATCGTTAGGCTGTCTCAGCCTCGATGGCCGCAGGTTTGCGCCAATCCTGGAAGACCAGCCACATGGCACCTATGCCGATCAAGGTCACGACCACGCCTATGATCCAACCCAATACAGGAATGGCTCGTATGAGCACGTAGATCACTACGCCAAGGATCAATGGCCAGACTTTCGATTCTGCATATTGGGGGAAGGTTTTCTCCTGAGAGAACTTGCCGACCCAGAAAGCGATCACAAGCTTAGATCCATAGGTTACCAGTAGGACGAAAACGGCCATCGCCAGACCAATGCTCGAGAAACCTACGCCTGTAATGGTGCGCCCCAATCCACCCAGGGTCAAGACCCCAAAGAAGATTGCCAGAGCCAAAACCAGGCCACCAAGGACCACCGCGCCGACGTAACCGCCAATCATGGTCACCAATCCCCAACCTGTTGAAGGCAATGGCTCGCTAGTGGCCTTATCGATAACTTTGTTCAACATGTCCGGGATCAGCCATAGGACCAGGGCTCCCAATGCTAACAAAGTCACAAATTCGCGAGCGCGCTGTAAAAGCCAGCCCAAAACATTGAAGGTTGGTGTAACCTGAGTTGGTTGATCGATGGTCACATCTGTACCAGGTTCTGGGATGCTGTGCACGATCCCGCCACCAGGCGTGGTTCCAATTTCTCCAGATTGATCAGTATAGCTGGCGTATTTCACACTGCCGTCGATCTCGGCGCTGTCAGAAATACGCAAACCAGGAGAAACCATCGCTGGCGAACCGGCAGGCATGAAGGAGAAGAAAGGCATCGTTTGCATACTTTCATCGGGGTCACCAACATCGGCGTTGACATCACCACCAACGCTGCCGCCAATCTCCAGAGCACCAGCACCAGCAAAGATATCTCTGCCAATCGCTCCATTCAGAAGAGCCTGATATCCGCCAAAAGCCAGATCACGGCTGATTTGAGCGCCATCTGCAATATCGAGGCTGAATCCGCCAAAATAGAAGTTTCGCCCAATAGATGCTGACGAACCAACCGTGGCGGCGTTACCACCCACGTAGACACTGCCCGTCACTTCGCCATTGATCTCGATGAATTGCCCGCCAGTGATCAGGCTTCCATTAACCACGCCATTGAATTCAATGTTCTGACCGAAAGCGAAAAGGTCACCATTGACCGTACCATCAATAACGATGTTATCGCCAGCGATGAACAGATCATCATCGATCACTTCGCCAGCTGGCAAATCTGCGTTTTCGATGAACTCGAAGGCAAGTGCAGAACCCACAAAGCCAAAGCTGAGTATCAGTACCAACGCGACTGGTACCAGCCAACGGATAAGAGAATTGAGATTTTTCATTTTTGTACTCCTAAAAATAAATATCTTGTTTCTATCACCCTATTATACGTGAGACGTTGCGCACAGTTGCACGAATTTGTGCAAGGAAACCACTCTCTAGCTGTTAATCGCAAAAATAGGGTTCCAGCAGCGTTTTGTGCTGCTGGAACCCTATTTTTGCGTAAATCCCCCCTTCCCTGTTCCACAGTAATGGGGAAGGGGGGACGCGAAGCAGGGGGATGGGGAAAAACATGACACATCCAGAATATATAATTCGGGGTATGTCATGTATAAATTCGTTCGTCGGCTGATATTAATGACCACCCACCCAGGCTTCTTCGGCTTGTAAGGCGCGCACAGCCTGCGGGATGATCTTGCGATACACATCTGTAGGTGCTTCACCATCCAATAGCTCATCAACCGAAACCCCAAACAGACACTCATTCTCATCAAGGTAAGGCTTGATCAATTGCCAATCCTTTTCTTCCAAGGGGGCAAACTCACCACCGTTGAGCTGGTCGTCGGTCAGCTTGCCTTGGGGGTCACGCACGAAGATCGCGCCGCCCGAAGCTAATGAAAACAGATTTCCGCCCGGGTAGGGCGATTCCAAAGCAATCATTTCGCCGTCATCGGTTAACCGGATGCCGTTGAGCACCACAAAGCCGCCGCCGTTGTGCGGGTCGCCAGCCATGAAGGATTCGGCCAGATAATCCAAGCAAGTGCCGTTGATCACCACGCGCGGTTTTCCCACGGCATTGATCATCGGTCTTCCAGCGGCGTTGCCTAGTATGAACACATCGCCACCCTTGGCGGCGTAGCCGAAGGTCTGGCCGACGTCGCCGTACACTACTAATTTGCCCGACTTCATGATCTGGCACAACTGGTCCTGAGCGTTACCGTGCACGTACATTTCCACGCCGTCCAAGCCCGAGGCCAGGTAGTCTCCCGATGATCCATAGACATCGATGCGTACCCCTTCTGCATCCGAGCCAAAACCGTTGCCGATGAAGCGATGACCGCGCGCATTGTTGACGGTGAACTTGCGGAAGCCGCGCTGGTAAAGATCGACAATGATTCGAGCAACGGACGTATCTCCTTCGGGTGGATAGCCCTTCGCCTCGATCAGTGCGGCTTGATCAGCTACGGCGGACTGGGGCAGGGGTGCTGAGGCCTCAACAAAGGCGAATCCAGCCCCTGGGGATTTGGCAATCAACGCAAACACCCGGGTGAGCGTTTCATCATAGAGTGAAAGCAAACTGCTGCGCCGCAGTTTTCCTGTTGGATAGCGGCGATCCATTAACATGGTTAGGGTCTCGATAGCAGTCGCTGGATCAAGTTTGGTCAATGCATCCAGATGTGATTTCAATTTGTCGTACGACCAGTTTTTGATGTGATTGATGAACCACTCGAATAATCTAGTTTCTGGAAGCTCAATGTTTGATGAATCGGATGATTGAGTGCCTGAGTCCACAAAGGGTGCATTGGATGTATCCACTCCAACATGGCGTCCAAACTTATCCGTACAAACCATTTTAGCGCCATCTCCATTGGGGACAACGCTAAAGAGAAATGCACCGCCGTCGGTGTGACTGCCGCCGCGCGCATTCCAATAACGGTCGGCGCGTGTCCAGAAACGAGTATCTTCAGCGGCCAGGCTTTCTAATGCCGCATCGATACCTTGTTTTTCCGAGGCCGCAAAGCCGATTGCTGGGCCTTCCTGGCTGGATTGCTGCAGGGCGAAAACCTGCGGTCGCAGCATGGAAGTATCTGTAATGCCTATCAGGCGATATGCCTCTGATCCAATGCCCTTGGGTGGGGATTGCGCAATCAAGAAGAACCAGGGGCCATCGGGAGAACCGTGCATATGCGTGGCTTGCAGTGCTCCATAGACGCGTTTCTTGTCTTCGGGTAACTGCGTGTAGTCACGCTCAGTGGTAGGAGCCAGGGATTCGATCACATACTCCAGAGGGTAGTCGTACGTGCGGTGCAGCAAGTCGAAAACCAGCACTGAGACCTCGGTATCGGTTAAGAATAGTGGGTAAATATTACGCTGTGCCAGGTATTCGCTGACCGAGGCATAGTTTGCAAAGTCGCCGTTGTGCACCAGGGCCTCGTTTATACCAATGAAGGGATGCGCTCCGCCGGGGTGCCAGACGCGCCCTTTGGTAGGATAGCGGTGGTGGCCGATCCACACATGGGCATGGATGTCTTCGAGTTGATAATAACGCACCACGTCATCGCCGTAACCGACCATTTTAAGCACCAGCAGGTTTTTTCCGTGGGAAAGCACAAAAGCGCGTGTCTCACCGGTTGATGCATAGTACGCGGTATTCAGACGATAGGTGTTTTGGTAGACGATCTCGTCTTCGACTTCGCGTTGAGGTGTATCCGACATACCTAGCTCGTTTCGAAAGGAAGCCACTACCTCGGCTTTGACCCGCACAAAGTACTGAACCACCTCCGGGGGTGGAACGTCCAGTCCCTCCAGGGATTTGTAATCCGCAATTTGGGCCTGCTCACGGATGTGGTCAATCTCAAAGGTGGTGTGGATGTGTGAGTTCTCCACCTCGGTTCGGGACGCGGGGTCCAGGTAGGCCACCACCAGCAGATAATCTTCCTCCATGACCTGCTTGCTGACGCCAAATTCTTCTGGCACCAATCCAACAGCCGCGATACCGCCACCCTTGCCGTTGCCGCGGTTGCGCATCTGTGTCAGCGCTTGCAGCAAATGCCGACCGGCGATCTTCTCCGAGCAGGCAATGCCAATCACTCCACAGCCGCCCTCAGCAGCTTGCTCGCGATTGATGACCTGCTCAGGCTTCAGCCCTTTACGTGAATTGAGTATTTTTTCAATTGTGATATGAGTCATTGTTCACTCTTATTCACCGCGGAGACGCGGAGTCCGCAGAGTTTTGATATTATTTTCTCTGCGCTCTCTGCGGCTCTACGGTAATCAGTTGTTTCGGTAAACCAAAAGGTCGGTGCGACCGCGAAGATCACAGATGCTCTTCAGGCCCAAGCGTCGCAGAATGTCACGAAGTTGCTTGGCATAAGAAGCATTTAGATTGCTGATGCGCTTGGCACCCCATTGTGGGTCAACCAGCAGCGAGAGTTCTGGATCGGTGGTCGTCAGGCCGAAGGGGCAGCCGCGCCCGCGCTCACAGTTGGAACAGCGCGTGCAGCCAATGGCAATAAGCTCTGCAGTTCCAAGAACAACACCATCTGCGCCGAGGGCGATGGCCTTGGCAATATCGTAGGCCGTGCGCACACCGCCAGAGGCCATCACGATGATCTCGTCACGGATATTTTCACCTTGCAGGTATTTGTGTACCTTGGGGATTGCGAACTCGATGGGCATGGCGATATTCTTCTTGGCGATCTCTGGCGCCGCGCCGGTGCCGCCATAGGAGCCATCCAGGTGAACAATATGAGCGCCGGCATAAAAACTGCCCACGGCGACCATGTCTACATCGGTTGGGGTGGAGACTTTTACGGAGACAAGCGCTGTGGGGTTTACGGTCTTAACCCAATCAACGTGTTTGCGATGATCTTCCACCGAGTACACAGAGTGGAATGGGAAAGGCGAGAACAGACTCACCCAAGGGACACTTTCCCGCATCTTGGCGACCGTCATCGTGGTTTTGTCCCCAAGCAAGTGACCGCCCAATCCCGGCTTGGCTCCCTGGGCATACTTGAATTCCACAATCGGCGCTTGCTGAATGGTTTCTTCGCGGACGCCGAACATACCTGTTGCAATTTGGGTGATGATATGATCTTTGAATTCAACTAAGGAGTCCGGGTAACCGCCCTCGCCTGTGGATGTAAATGTACCCCATTCTTTGGCAGCGATGGAACGTGCCAGCATGACCTGCTCACTGACCGAGCCAAAAGACATGCCGCCGCCATACCAGGGCACAGCGATCTCAATTTCCGGGCCGAAGCCCCGCGTATTGAGAGGAATGGCCAGATCAACCTCGGTATCTGGGGGTAATTGATCGCCTTCGGGTAAGAATTTAAAATCGAGTTTGTCGAAGCCGCCGCCGGAGGCTCCGGTGCGATACTCTAATTCGTTCTTTGGTGGTTCGCCGCTTCCTGCTTGATACCATGTCGAGAGAATTAATTCGGCTGGCCAGCGGTAGTCGCCAAGGGCAGGTGGCGTGCCGTTTTCCAGAGTAGGCCAGTAACTGAATCCCTGGCGTAAATGTTCTACATGCTTTTCTATCGCCGGAAGGTGAACTTGGATTTCGTCAGTCATGATTTAATCTCCTGCTTCCATGAGATAGCCTTCGATCTCTGCAAAGGCTTCACGTTCAAGATCAACCTGGAACATAGCGCGTCCTATTTCGCCGCGCAGTCGCCGGACTTCGCGTATCCCCATGGCTCCCAAAATTTCTAGCAGCTGGTCACGCCAGGTGGCGGTTAGGTTTTTAAGACGTTGGATTCCCCAGGCCAATGGCAAATTCTTGGGCATAGTAAATTGGCTGGTTTCTCGATTGGCACAATCCCCCTCGAATTGGGTTTGCAAAGCTACCAAAAGGGGCGTATCCAGCGCGATCAGATCTAAGCCTGTGATGATTGCTTTGGGCACATGTTCAGCGGCAATAATCCCCCCGCTGCCGATCAGCGTGACCTCATCCCGGGTGCCCGCTTCTACGAAGGCCAAATGTGCTTCGCGGATCAAATCCAACACAAAGCGACCGTCACCCCCTCGTCCATGATAGTCGGCGACGAGATGGAATACTCGCACGCCAATTTCGTAGAGTTTTAGCAAAGTATCTGGATTGCCGTAAGGCAAACGAACAGCGATGATGCTGTCGGGAAATATCGATTGCAGATTGTTGATTGATGATTGAAGATCCTCTAACTTATCTTCAAACCGGATTTCAATCATTTTTGGCGCAAATCCAAGGTCTTCGAGTTGGCGCTCATCTCCAGGTTTTAGTAGGGGTACACAACTGTCCACTTTCCACTGTCCACCGCCAACTGGCATCACAGCCAAAGTCTGTGTCTCGCTGGCTGCCTGGGCGAGAACTTCATTGAGCGTTTTCGAAGACGCCGATGCTGGCGGTGCGTCATAAATGAAAGGCACCGGGATCGAAAGTACGCGCGGCTTTGCGCTTGTTATCTCTCCTTCTTCACTGAAGATCAAGTAGCTGGGCTTCTCGCCGATGTCTACCACGGTGGAGATGAATTCTCGCCCGTGTATGCCATCGCGTGTTGGGCGCACGATCTCAGACATGTCCGTCCACATACCGTCCCAGCCTTCACCGCCGAATTTGCCACGGTAACCCGCACCCTTCACTGGGATACTTCCCGTTTCAGCTTCATAGGAAACTGCATCAACATAATTAGATGTGAAATAGGAATCGCCTAAGCGTTCTCGATCCGGGTTGCGAGTGATGGTCACCATTTCAGGATGTTGAACCGTACAGCGTAAACAGCCAACGCAGTGTTGGGGTCTGGGGGCGAATCCACCGATAGGCCCAGAGAAGGTGCCGTACATGCAAGGTCGGCTGGTGACAGCTTTCATATCGCCGCGCAAATGGATAATCTCGCTGATGAGCAATTTGGCCAATTGTAGACGGTTCACTTTCACATCAAATCGGTTCGGCCAGGGAACGAAATCAAGGGTTGGCTTGGTATCGATGTGGTAGCGTTGATAAGTGTTAGTTGTTGCCATGTTCTTTCCAGTGCTGGTAGTTTTCTTCCATCTGGGCGATGTGATCGCGCACATGACTTTCGTACGTATCTAACCAATCGTCCATGGTCATGGTGCCATTCTCAGGATGATACGCCTCGTGGCTCCAAACATCCTCGGGCACTGTCTTAATCAGGTCGTAGCAGGATTTTCGCAGCCAGCGGAATAGTTCTAACGAAAACTCCGTGCTTTGCTCTCCATAGCTGAGATCTACCGCCCATTTATTCTCATCATAGGCCATCAGATCTTTGCCAGGCTCAGAGATAAACCTGCGACAGCGAACATAACTATTGGCTTCGCTGTCTGTAATGTGAATGATGATTTCCTGAATCGTCCAGCGATCCGCTGCCGGACGGTAACTCCAACACTCCTTAGGGAAGCGATCTACGGCTGCTTTGAGAAGATCATATGCCTGGCCGTAAGATTCGATCTTGGCTTGTCGTTCCGGGTTAGACATTTTCTGACTCCTTTAGCTTGGTGACATGGCCACCAATGCAAATCGATCCAGGTTGCAGCACACGGGTGTAAAATCGTGACCATCCTGGATGTGTTTTTTGAGATATTCGGCTGAATTTACCCTCTTGGAAATAGGGTTCTAGATTGTGACAGGGAGCGGTATAGCTGGTGAGTTCGACGATCACTTCATCTCCCAATTGAATTTGATCACCAGGCGAGAGTGCATGCCAATCCAAACCCTGAATAGTGATATTCTCTCCTGCTGCGCCTGGGAAGATCGGATTTCCTTCGCCTTGCAGATCGAGAATGTGCTCCAGTGAAAAGAGACATAGAGCTCTGTCGGGTCCCCCATGATGTTTGGTATTTCTCTGACGATCCCCCTTGATACCTAGGGCAGTTACTTCTCCCAGAGTAATAGGGAGCTTAGGAACGCCCCCGTCAGAGATGTTGATTTGAAAAATATGAGCCATAACACTTCCTTTTCGCATATTGCGTTAAAACAAATAGGCACGCCAGGGCGTGCCCATTGAAATTTTGATTAGCTATGGCAAGCCCTTCCTTGAAAACAGGGAAACCTGTACCGATGTCGGGACTTTGTCTCACCTGTTGCCAGATGGTTTTCAGTCACCAACTCGTTCGGAAGGGAGAAACGAAGCCCAAGGCGGGGCTTCAGAGGCATCCGCTGATCTGCTCGATTTTCGAACCTCACCTAACCCCACCCGCCCTTCGCAAGCTCAGGGAGGGAGGGGATGGGAGAGGTCCTTAACACTCCTTGCGAAGGGAGGAACCTCTACCTCGTAACCCCGAATGCTCGGGGTCCAGCCGCTAGCTCTCCAGATATTCAGTTGTATCGGTTCAATATAACCGGGCGCAATGCTAACAAATCCGCATGGGGTTGTCAAGGATATTTCAAGTGACAGTTCACTTCTTGCTGTGATTTCGAGTTTCATCTGTATAAAGTGACTGTCACTTGTGAAGTTTACAACTGCGGCAGCACCCCCTTTGCCAGTCCTTCCAAACCATCCACGTCATCCAGATCGAGCCATTGCAGCATGACGCGCTGCAAGCCGGCTTCGGCTAATTCGCCCAGCTGCTCGACGATCTCATCTGCAGTGCCGACCATCAAGCCGCGTTCGTGCAGCTCTTTGGGAGATAGCTTGCCTTTGGTGCGAGCTTTTACTTTCATTTTGACTTCTTTTTTGTTTACACCGAATTCGCAGCCTGTCATCATTGAGCGGCGCACTTCTTCAGGCTTGCGTCCCTGTGTAGCCAAAAGTGTGTCTAGCTGAGTGTTCAGTTCCTGGAATTTCTCCACCGGCAAATAGATCGAATTCCACTCTGTGGCAAAACGGGCCACTAGGGGTAGAGTCAGCTTAGGGCCGTTTCCACCGATCAGTATGGGTGGTCCACCGGGTCGTTGGGGACGAGGTAATAAGATGCCCTCTTGGATGCTGTAATAATCTCCCTGGAAATCCGATGGATCATCGTTGCGCAGCAGCCGGATGATAATTTCAATGCCCTCTTCGAAGCGAGTAAAGCGTCTGGGGACATCTAATAATTCCCAGCCATAGTTGGTATGCTCTCGTTCTTGCCATCCTGCCCCAAGGCCCAGGACCAGCCGTCCGCCAGAAAGATCATCCACGGCAGCGGCCATGCGCGCCGTCATCGTCGGATCACGAAACGAGAGTGGTGTCACCATGGGTCCAAATTCAATCCGCTTGGTGTGGCTGGCTAACCAGGTCAGCGAGGTCCACAGCTCCAACGACTCTTTATCTGGCGGGCTGGCATTGGTGTAGTGGTCCGAGCGGTACAGTCCGGCAAAGCCCAGATCTTCTGTGGCTTTAGCCAATCGCCGCCAGCGCGGCCAGGTCAGTCCATTTTGTCCTTCGAGCATAATTGCTACTTCAATCATGATGTCATCCTTTAGCTAAGTTTATAGGTAGATTTTACTTTCTTTCCAGGTTCTCAAGCAAGTGGGTTAATTCTGGAAGGGTGATTTTGGCATTTGAACAATCGAAAAATTCGGCCAAATTTTCCCAACCCTGGTGTTCATAAATGCTGGCCTGCAGGATCATCTCAAGTTTGTCAATCTGTCGAACGAACTGCGCTTCAGGTGTGATGCCTGATTCATATTCTTCCCACAGATGGATGTACTCGTTCCCACCAGGCAGCTTTCCGAACACTTGCTCCACGGACTGCCTTTCGAGTTGATTCTTTTCCTCAGGCTGGATATTGTCTCCGGGCATAATATCCCCCGCATAGATCTCGCCGAAATCGTGGATCAATGCCATGCGCAAGACCTTGATGGAATCTAAATCAGGATAATGAGAATCAGCCAGCAAGAAGGCCAATATCGTCACCCCGAAAGAGTGTTCTGCAACGCTCTCACAGTTATCGGTGGAAACACCACGGCTTAACCAGCCCTGGCGGAATAGCTGCTTCAAATGGCTGATCTCGAAGTATGCCGCGATGAAAGGGTGAGATTCTGTCTCCTCGATCAGCGTTATCGGGTTAGGCGCTTTTGTCTGCATTGGCGAGATTGTCCTTCAGATTAAAATTATACTGTTTTTCCGCGCTAAGAAATTCCCTTGCGATTCGCCTGCGGCTGAGACCCATTTCTCTGAGAGAGTATTTGTGCTTACTCTTGAAGCCACGAGATTTTTCGGCCTCGCGTATTAATATTTTGCGATAACCGGGTTTAACTCGCATTCCAAATTGACGATATATTGCCTCGATTGTTCCTTGAGGATCCCTTTCTAAATCCCGATAACGCACAACCACATACTGATCGCTGGGCAAATGTTTGAGATATTGATGGGGGTACAGATACCAGTGTTTGCCTTGCTCGTTCATTGTGTCTTGCAGGGCATACTCATCTTTGGGATCCCCGTATGCCTGCCAATGAGAAGAGAACATACTCACCGATGATGGGATTACTTTCAGAGGGTTGCGGACAATATTGATGAATTTGGCATCCGGAAATTTCTGGTGCAGTGTGCGAACTCTATAAAAGATATTGTCCAAAAGATACGCCGTCCGCAAGCTGATTGCCCAAATAGGATTGGCGAAGAAAATAAAGAGCACAAAAAGCAATCGCTTCGGCGTCAGCCGGCCAGGAGTACCCTCAGATTTGAATAAACTGTCGTGCATGTGTTTATAAAACAACTTTATATTGATTTTCATTTTTTTGGTATCAGAGCTATTCTAGTAAATTATTGCATAAATATAAAATATCGAATCGATCATAATTTTGTCATTCTGAACCCCGATAGGGGTGAAGCTTGCCCTGATGCAAGTCCGAAGGGTATCTCCGCACGAAGGCCGGGAGACTCTTCGCTGCGCTCAGAGTGACAATTGGGAGTTGGCTGCTATACTCATCGTAGCCTGCAGCAGTACATTGGCGCCATTAACACAGTCATCCCATTCGGTGAATTCGCGCGGTGAGTGACTCGACCCGCCAACGGACGGAATGAAAATCATCCCTGCTGGACAAACCGTGGCTAACGATTGTGCATCATGACCGGCGAACGATGCCAGGGAGATGGTCCTTAATCTCAGCGCTTCGGCAGCCTGTTTGAAAGCCCTTTGAACAGCAGAATCCATGGGGGCAGGCTTGTGCTTACCCAGGAATTTTGCTTCTAAGATCAAACCCAATTTTTGCGCTTCAGTTTCAGCTAACGCCAAGAGCGAGTTTTCTAGATGCTTAAATGTGCCTTCATCCGGGGCACGGAATTCAAGAGAAAGACTGGCGCGCTCAGGTACGATGTTGAAAGCTCCTGGCTCGAATTCTATTGCCCCCACATTGACAACGCAATCTGGAAATTCGCGCATAACCAATTTGCGAGCCGCTAATGTGAAGGCGCTGGCGCCCAGACTGGCATCCAGGCGTTCATCCATTGGGGTTGTACCGGCGTGGTCTGCCCGTCCCAGAAATGTCAGGGTGTAGGAATTTATGCCCACAATTGAGGTCACAATGCCAATATCAGCCTGAGCGTTGATCAAGCGGCTGCCTTGTTCGATATGCACTTCAAGGTAACCTGCCAGCCTTTTTGGAGAGCGCTGCGCACTGAATAAGCCTTCTTCAGTCAGTCCGGCTCTGGCAAGACCAGAAAAAAACTGCTCGCGTCCGCCCCGAGGGATAAGTAAATCGTCAGATTTCAAGATTCCGGTGAGTGCTTCACTTCCCAGTAGACCATGAAATGTGCCCTCTTCATCGGTGAAATCGATGGCTTCCAAATGGACCGGTAATTCGATTCCCTGATCATTGATCGTTGACAGAACTTCAAAGGCCGATAGCACCCCAATGGCGCCATCAAATCGCCCTCCGTTAGGTACAGAATCCAGGTGTGATCCCAAGAGCAGCGTGGGGGCATCTGAGTCTGCGCATTGCAATACAGCCGAATGGTTACCGGCACCATCAGTCTGGAAATCTAATCCGGCTGATTCTGCACTCTCTCGAAACCAGGCGCGCGCTTCAAGATGCTCCAGGCTGAATGTCGGCCGATGGACACCGCCGTCGGGTGTAGCACCGATCTGTGATAGAGCTTCGAAATTAGAATAAAGCCGGTCTGCGTTGATGTGCATCGTATTGGTGGTCGTCCTTTTCCCATTATTAATCTCAACTTATTATACGCCATTGCCCGTGATAGAATCCCTCTATGCGCTACGAAACACTAATTACTCCTGAAGAACTGCTCCCACATCTTGATGATAGCGACTGTGTCATTGTCGATTGTCGGTTTTGGTTGGACGATACCGAGAAAGGGCCAGGCGATTATAAGGAATCCCACATCCCTGGCGCGGTCTATGCCCATCTGGATGAAGATCTCTCTGGCCCGGTGGTGCCCGGTGTGACCGGACGCCATCCTCTGCCCTCAGTCGATGACCTGGCAGCCAAACTGGCTTCCTGGGGTATTTCCAATAAAACGCAAGTTGTGGTCTATGATGACCGAAGCGGAGCTATCGCTTCACGCTTATGGTGGCTGCTTAAATGGCTTGGTCACGATGCAGTGGCTGTACTGGATGGCGGCTGGCCGCGTTGGGTGACTGAAGAGCATCCCAAGACAGCAGATACTCCTGCACCAAATGAAGGAAAATTCGATCCCAAAGTGCGCCATGAAATGGTTGTGTCGGTAGGTGAAATATTGACCCACTTTGGCGATTCGGCCTACAGGTTGATAGACTCGCGGGCCCCCGAACGCTTCAGTGGCGAAGAAGAAAATATCGACCCCGTTGCTGGACATATACCTGGGGCGATCAATTACCATTTTGAGCGCAACCTGGATATTGAGGGGAATTATGCTCTGAAAGAAATTCTCAAAGGTAGGTTTCACGTAATTCTGGATGGCACACCCATAGAAAATTCTATCTTTTACTGTGGATCAGGAGTCACGGCTGCACATAATATTCTGGCGTTCGCGCATGCTGGTTTGGGAATGCCGCGCCTTTATGCTGGCTCTTGGAGCCATTGGATCACTGACACCGAGAGGCCCATTACAACTGGAAAAAGCTAAACTTTTCGGAAAAGTTTAGCTTTTAGAACGCCAAAATCTCGATTATACGAAGTACACCAAGGATCACTAATAATGACACTTCGTGTAATTCGTGAACCTTAGAGACCTTCGTGGATAACTAAATGAAACTCACAATTTCTCTTGCCCAGATGGCCTTCGAATTTGGTGAAGTTGAAGCCAACTTCAGTAAGGCTGCAGAATGGATCGCAAATGCCTCTAGCCAGGGTTCAGATTTGGTATTACTTCCTGAACTTTGGGCTAGCGGCTACGATTTATCTAACTGGCCGCGCTATGCTACTACTTTGGATGAAGGGCTATTTCCTCGCATATCAGACCTGGCTAAAGATCAAAAAATTGCAGTCGGATGCTCGCTTCTTGAAGAGCGCCATGGAAAAGCTTTCAACACGTTTGTGGTTTATGGGCCAGATGGGAATCGTTGGGGCGTATACCGCAAAATTCACCGTTTCAGATTGTTGGAAGAAGAGAAATGGCTAGGCGCAGGGGAAAGCTTGGGGATGATCGACTCGCCCTGGGGGCCAATTGGCTTAGCGATTTGCTACGACCTGCGCTTTCCAGAAATGTTTCGGCCCTATGCCTTGGCAGGCGCGAAGCTGATATTGATCGTCGCTGAGTGGCCAGAGCGCCGGGTTGCGCACTGGTCAAAATTGCTCATGGCACGCGCGATTGAAAATCAGTGTTTTGTCGCTGGAACCAATAAAGTAGGTGAAAGCTTGGGCGCTAAGTTAGGCGGCTGCAGTGCAATCATCGACCCCTGGGGAGTTCCCATAATTGAGGGAGACGACAATGAAGCATTGCTAACCTTAGAGGTCGATTTAAAAGAAGCCGATAAAGCGCGACGTTTCATACCTGTATTCAAGGATCGGCGACCTGAATTGTATTAAATATTATTTGAACCGCAGAGACGCAGAGAGCACAGAGATAATTTGGATTGAGAGAATAATTCTTAAAGGTATTTATCTCTGCGTATTCTAAGTCTCTGCGGCGAAAAAGTTGTACAACTATGATCGAGATTGATGGTTCCATAGGCGAGGGCGGGGGACAGGTTCTGCGAAGTTCGCTGACCTTGTCGATGATGACGGGCCAACTATTCAATATTTCCAAGATCAGAGCCAAACGTAAAAAGCCCGGTTTGCGGGCGCAGCATCTCCAGGCAGTGGCAGCGGCATCTAAAATATGTGGGGCCAATACAGGTGAGGCGCAAATTGGTTCTACGGAGTTGATATTTGAACCTGGAGAAATCTCCGGGGGCAAATTCCATTTTGATATTGGCACCGCGGGCTCGACATCGCTGGTGCTGCAAACCATCCTGCTACCCCTGACAGGAGCAATTCGATCATCTACACTTACCATCACAGGTGGCACACATGGATCATGGAGCCCGTGTTTTCATTATTTGGATTACCTGTGGTTGCCATATCTGCACCAGATTGGAATCGACGCTCAATTATCCATGGATTTGGCTGGTTTCTATCCCCAAGGTGGGGGGCGTATCCGAGCGAGAATCAATCCTTCCCAAACGCTGAAACCATTGCTGATCACAAAGCGAGGCAAGCTGCGCCAAATCCGCGGCATATCTGCAACAGCTAATCTGCCGCGCGATATCGCTAAACGTCAGCGTCAACGTGTGGTCAGCCGTCTGGGAAGCAAATATCCGCTCAATGACATTCGCACCAGCCAATTTCCTGCTCGTTTCAAGGGTACTGTTATGTTGTTGCTGGCTGAATTTGAACACAGCCAATGCTGCTATTTTGCCCTGGGTGCACCGGGAAAGCGCGCTGAGATGGTGGCTGATGAAGTGGTTGATGAAATGGAAGAATTTATGGCCAGCGAGGGTGCCATTGACCAATATCTTGCAGACCAGCTATTACTACCACTATCATTCGCTGATGGCCCATCGAGCCTACACGCTTCTAAAGTTACCCAACATTTGTTGACCAATGCTGAGGTCATTCAGGCATTTCTCCCAGTAGAGATAAAGATCGACGGTCAGCTTGGTGAGTCTGGAAAAGTTCAGATAATTCCAAGGGAAATTGCCACAGATAAATAAGATAAACACAGATTACCATTTTCATCCTATACATCTGTGACTCTACTGCAAAAAGCCACCAAGTGAGTTTCCCGCCGGAATATATGGGGGTGGTTGCGGAGCAACCACCCCCATATATTCCGGCGGAAGCCCTCGTCTGGTAGTTTTTGCAGTGAAGTCATCTGTGGTTTCAACTTATGCCAAAAGCCACTTTCCGTTTCTATGCTGAATTGAATGATTTCTTGCCTTTAGTGCGAAGACAAGTGGACTTTGAGCATACGTTTGGGGGACATGAAACTGTAAAGCATTTGATTGAATCTTTAGGCGTGCCCCACACCGAAGTGGATTTGTTGTTGATCAATGGGGAGTCAGTGGGTTTTGAGAATCCTGTTGAGGAGGGCGATCAGATCAGTGTTTATCCCGTTTTTGAGAGTATGGATATCAAGGCTGTTTCCCAGGTAAGACCAGAGCCTTTGCGAAAGCCGCGCTTTGTTTTGGATGGCCATCTTGGGAAGCTGGCAAAATACCTGCGTTTATTGGGGTTTGATACGCTTTATCGCAACGATTATGGGGATCATGAATTGGCGGAAATCTCCAGCCGCGATGGACGAATATTATTGACGCGCGACCGCGGCTTGTTGAAACATAGCCGGGTAACTCATGGATATTGTGTTAGAGAAATGAAGCCTAAACAGCAGGTCGTGGAAATCCTGCAGCGTTTTGATTTGTATCACTTGGCACAGCCATTTTTACGCTGTGGACGTTGCAACGGAATCTTGGAATCAGTTTCCAAAGCAGATGTATATGATCGATTGGAGCCGAAAACGAAACGCTATTTCGAAGAGTTCCGCATTTGCCCTGAGTGTGAACAAATTTACTGGAAAGGTTCTCACTTCCGAAAATTGGAGAGCTTTCTCAATCAGGTATTGCAGGAGTAGTGGTGGATTTCCCTGAACTTGTCCCTGGAGAATTCATTCGACGAGATAACCGCTTTCGGGCAACAGTTAAGATCGAAGAGCAGGAAGCCTGGGCACATGTAGCCAACTCTGGTCGTCTCAGCGAATTATTCATCCCTGGGCGAAAAGTATGGCTTTCTCGAGCAGAGAACCCAGAGCGCAAAACAGCATATGACCTCAGGCTGGTGGAATACAATGGGGTCTTGGTTTCTGTAGATGCCCGCTTGCCTAATCCGTTGTTTGAGGAATATTTGTTATCAGAGTCTTCGGATGTGTTTAAAAATATCCAAGATCTCAAACGAGAAGTTTTTCTCGGAGATAGTCGTTTGGATTTTCGATTGGAAGATTCATTGGGGGCCCATTGGGTAGAGACCAAGTCTGTGACACTGGTTGAGCAGGGGGTGGCGCGCTTTCCGGACGCACCAACCGCTCGGGGGCGAAAGCATTTGCACACTTTAGGGGAAGCAGCACAAAAGGGGGTTCGAGCTTCCGTCGTTTTCATTGTGCAGCGCCCTGATGCGCAGGCATTCTCTCCGCACACAGAAGCGGATCCTGAATTTGCAGAGAAATTGCGCCAAGTATCCAGTTTAGGCGTTGATATACGGGCTTACATATGTCAGGTATCATTCGTGAAAATCTTCATAAACGATGAAATCCCTTGTGAGATATAATACGCCGTATTTGGAGAAAAATTAGAGGAAATATTTAATGCTGAAACCATTTTTTGAACCGTCATCGGTGGCGGTTATTGGTGCCTCTAGAAACCCGGCAAAGCTGGGGTATGCTGTATTGAACAACCTTGTTGAGGGCGGTTTCGTCCAAAAAGGCGCAGTGTATCCGATCAACCCCAAGGCGGATGAAGTGTTGGGGCTGCCAGCTTTTGCTTCGGTCATGGATGTACCTGCCGATATCGATTTGGCGGTAATCGTAATACCGTATACCTATGTGCCCGCAGCGCTGCGTGTTTGTGGTGAGAAAGGCATTCCCGCTGCCATAGTGATCAGTGCCGGTTTCCGAGAAGCTGGTATGGAGGGGCTGGAGCGTGAGCGTGAGTTGATTGCCATTGCCAAAGATTGCGGTATCCGCTTGATTGGTCCTAATTGTTTAGGTGTGATTGATACGATCACACCCATGAATGCCTCCTTCTCAGCAGGAACGCCGCCCAGCGGCCCGATGGCGTTTATGTCACAATCAGGAGCGCTAGGCACCGCAATTCTCGATTGGGCGCAGGCAGGCCGTTTGGGGCTGGCTAAGTTCGTTAGCCTGGGCAATAAAGCCGATGTCAGCGAGATCGATTTGCTGGATGCTTGGGCTGATGACCCGAATACCAATGTCATTATGATGTACAGCGAAGGCTTGCCCGATGGACAAGAATTTATTCGGGTAGCCCGCGAAGTTACCCGCAAGAAACCTGTAGTGGCAATCAAATCGGGTGTAACTGATTCTGGTTCCCGGGCGGTTTCGTCGCATACAGGCTCTCTGGCTGGCTCAGAGCAAGCTTATCAGGCCGCCTTTCGTCAGGCAGGTGTGCTGCGAGCCCAGTCCATGGAAGAGCTTTTTGATGTCGCCTTGGCCATGGGCTATCAACCCCTTTTGCAGGGTGACCGCATTGGTATCATCACCAACGCCGGTGGCCCGGGTATTCTGGCGACAGATGCCCTTGAGAGGGCTGGGATGAGCTTGGCTCGTTTCGAGTTGGAAACCAAACAGGCTTTGGAAGAATTTCTCCCTGGTGCGGCCAGCGCTGCCAACCCCGTCGACGTGCTCGGTGATGCCCGTGCAGATCGTTATAAGTTTGCCTCAGATAAAGTTGCCCAGGATCCCAACGTCGATGGATTGTTGGTCGTGCTGACTCCCCAAGCTATGACTGAAATTCGACAAACCGCTACAGATATTGGAGAACTGGCAAAGAGTATCGACAAACCGGTTATCACTTGCTTTATGGGGGAAGCCGTTGTTTCCCAAGGCATTGATATCCTCACTGAGTATGGGGTTCCCAATTATCCCTTCCCTGAACGGGCTGCTACAGCTTATAAAGCCATGTCGCGTTACCGACAAATCAAGACCCGCCCACTTTCGGAATATGCCAGTTTCGATGTGGACAAACAAACCACGCAAGAGCTCTTTGATTCTGTGCGAGAATCCGAGCGTTTATCCATCGGTGATGCTGAAGCCAAGGCCATCTTGGAAGCCTACGGCCTCAATCCCCCTCAGTCGAAATTGGCTGCGACTCCTGCCGATGCTGTGGAAATTGCATCTCGAATTGGTTTCCCCGTGGTGCTCAAAATTGCTTCGCCAGATATTTTGCATAAGACCGATGTAGGCGGTGTCAAGGTTGGTTTACGCAACGGAGAAGAGTTGCGTGATGCCTTTGAGTTGATGACATACCGTGCCCAACGCTATCTTCCTGAAGCACGTTTGTGGGGCTGCCAGGTACAAGAGATGGCGCCTCCCGGCGGATTGGAAGTTCTCGTGGGTATGAATCGCGATCCCCAGTTCGGGCCCCTGGTAACTTTTGGTTTGGGCGGAATCTACGTCGAGACGCTAAAGGATGTCACCTTCCGTGTGGCCCCATTCACCGTGCGTGATGCCGAGATGATGCTGGCAGAAATACGGGCTCACGCATTGTTGGATGGCGTCCGTGGCCAACCCCCGGTGGATAAAGAAGCTATTGTCAATACGCTGCTGCGCATTGGGCAGTTGGTGACAGATTTCCCCGAAATTACAGAATTAGATATTAACCCCTTGATCGTATATCCTCAAGGTCAGGGTGCCATTGCCATTGATATGCGCCTGGTGTTGAGTGAGTAAACAGGAATAGAGGAGAACCCCATGAAATCATTATATATAACATCCGTAGATCGGTATTCCGGCAAGACCGCGCTGTGCCTGGCTTTGGGCAAGCGTATGATTGCAAAAGGTCACAAAGTTGGTTATTTAAAGCCGCTCAGTTTACAACCTTGGAAAATTGGGGATGACCTGGCCGATGAAGACGCAGCATTTGTCAAACAGGCCTTGGGACTGGCTGTTGCCCCGGCAGATCTGTCTCCTGTTGTGGTGACACCAGAATTTTTGCAGGAGCATCTAACCGGAGAGAATGCAGGGGATCTGATGCCCAAAGTTTGTGCTGCCGCTGAGGAGGCTGGCGCTGGACAAGACATCCTGCTTCTAGAAGGTGGCGGCAGTTTACGCGAGGGCTATGTGATGGGCCTGCCCACGCCTGAAGTAGCAGCTGAAATTGGCAGCAAGGTTCTCGTGGTAGTCAAATATCGCGATGAAGTTTTGCTGATGGATGACATCATGGCTGCTCGTTTCCGATTAGGCGAGTCAATGTGCGGTGTAGTAATCAACCGCGTCCCGACCGAAGCTGCAGAATTTGTCGAAGAAGTAGCTCGACCCTATTTCGAGAAGCAAGGTATTCCCATTTTCGGCGTGCTCCCTGAAGCACGTGGGCTGGCAGCGTTGACTGTTGAAGAATTGCTTGAAGTTTTAGACGCTGAAATTCTCACGGATACCACAACCACGGATGCTGTTATCGAGAATCTCACAGTGGGTGCCATGACGGCTGAAGCAGCGCTCAGCCGCATGCGCAAGCAGCGCAACAAAGCTGTCATCACCGGTGGTGACCGCACTGACATTCAGTTGGCAGCATTGGAGACTTCAACAACATGTTTGATCCTCACGGGAAACTTGCACCCCAGTCCCTTGATCATCAAACAGGCCGATCAGATGGGTGTGCCTGTGCTATTAGTTGCTGAGAACACTATGGAAGCCATTGAGTCAATCGACCGTGTTTTTGGTAAGACTCGCTTGGGCCAAACGGCAAAGCTGGAGCAGTTCCAACATCTCATTACAGAACATGTTGACTTGAAGCGTTTGTACGAATGTATTGGATTTTAATCAAAGCGAAAGAAAACATTCAAAACCTGTAATGGGCAATAACACTCTGAACACTTGTGTCATTCTGAGCGAAGCGAAGAATCCCTGATACGTTCAATTTGTTTGAGCCAATGCAGGTATAAATTAGCTCCACCTTGCAGGGATTCTTCGTCGCTGCGCTCCTCAGAATGACAAGGCGCAGTGTCCAACATCAAATTACCCATTACAAAAACATTCAAAACCCCGGAAATTCACCAAATTTCCGGGGTTTTTGAATCGGGAGTGGTCTAAATGATGGTGTTTTCAAAATCCAATGGAGTAAGTGTCATGGCCACAGGCCCGCCTGTCCGAAGGGCTGCAAAGCGCGGCGTGAACGCAGCGTCGCCATAGGCGTGCAGAGCAAGCGGAGTGAAGCATGCCCTGCGATCGAAGATCGTGTCGAAGGGAATCCCTGAAACCAAACAATTATCAAGCAAAGCAGGATGCCTGGGATTCCTCGCTTCGTTACTAAGATCAATCCTGGTTCCATCCGCTCTGCGGTGGAACCGGTGACAACGCAGAGCATTGTCACTAGATAGTTTCTTTCCGGTTGAGCAGCGCACGCGCGCTGTGGGTTTACTCAGAATGACAGTGGAGACGTTTTTCTACCCCGAATAATGAACACCACGAAAATCACCATTCCCTTTGAATCCACCTGCATCAACCAAATGGAGCGAGTGTTATAATAAGAAACGTTAATGCAACATTTGGACAGAACTTCTTAAGGAGGAACGGTCATGGCAAAAAAGGGAAAATCTAGTCAAAAGACGTCCCCAATGGAATTGCCAGCAACAGAGCTTTATCTAAATCCAAAATCAGATCCTAAACTGGTGAGGCCGGTGGGCATTATCCTTGTGGCTATCTACTTAGTCACTTTTACTTTAGGCCTGTTTTTTGGCCTTTTACGCGTTTGGACTCCCGAATCGGTCAACCTCGAACCTGAGGTGCGTTTGATCTTGATTGTCTTATTCTCCGGCGCGCTAGGTAGTATGGTGCACGCGCTACGCTCATTCTTTTGGTATGTTGGCAACCGCCAGTTGGTCAGAAGTTGGATTTTGAAATATATCTTGCTGCCTTTCAGCGGTGCTACATTAGCGCTCTTGTTTTATCTGGTACTGCGAGCTGGTCTTTTCTCCCCAGAAGCGGATGTTAATGCAACCAGCCCTTACGGCTTTGCCGGTGTTGCTGGATTGGTGGGAATGTTTTCCGAACAGGCAGTTGAGAAACTAAAGGAAGTTGCCTCTACAATTTTCAAGCCTGCCAAAGAGGGAGAAGATCACGTTGCTCCTAAAGAAGAAGATAAGGACAAAGATTGACGCAGCTTCAAATCAAATTGGTTAATAGTTGATGTTACGTAAGCTAAAGAGAATCTCTCTGGAAATAGGGGGTCGGGGGCGAAGCCCCCACCCCCTATTTCCAGAAAAACCTCGCTACGTGTGCGTAACATGAGTTAATAAATCGAAATGGATTGGATTATGACTGACAAATTAAAAACTATCTTTGCTATCCTTATACTTTTCTTGTCCCTGATTATGCCAGTTGCTGGGATGCTCTATGGCTTGGGGCGTTGGGATGCTCTCACAATCCTTCTTGTAATGGGCGCAATCTTTGTGGTCCTTTTCGCGGGTGGTGTTCTGGTATTAGCGACCGTGAACGATTTTACCTGGATGACAGCCAGTTTGCCTTTTCTCTTCAGTAGTTTCTACACAATTCTGCCTGATTTTCCGGGACCTGTCGACGATGCGGCAGTTACATCTGCGGGTGCTCTGATCACATATTTCTTTGCCCTGCGGCGGAATGAGACAACGCCTAAATGGGTTATTATTCCTCTGTTGTTAGCTGGAGTATACACCTTGCTAGGAGGAAGTTTCCTCCCCGGCCCCATCGATGAAGTGGTTGTGGATGTGGTAGCTCTGCTGATTGCAGGCTATGGTGCGCGCACTGCAGAGCAAAAAGCCCAACTCGCTGAATCTACATCAGATTCTGAGCAAATTCTGCCGTTCGTCGAAGAATAGGGCCAAATGCATAATTCATCAATAAATATTTCACTGCTGCTAATATGACCAACATTGCCAGCGTCTCTTGGGGTGACCATCTTGTGTTTGGTGAGGGTGATGGGCGCCTGCACACTAAGAAATCGCTAGCGCGCCGTATGAAACTATGGCGCAAAAAATTGGGGGTAACTTCCTTGCATTGGCGTATTCCGCGTTACCTGATCCCTGGCCAATACTATCAAGCCGATGATTACCCTGATACGATTGAAAAGCGATCAAATATCAAATGGGATTTTCTTCGGATTGTGCCAGAATTGGCATATGATCACGGGATGAAGGCGTATCTCTATGTTACTATCTTCGATGAAGGTTTCCCGCTATCGCCTCCACGAGATAGAGCTGTCAGCTATCATAACGCCATGCATGGTCAGCATATCACCTGGCAAAGCGACTTTAGCCAAAGACACCCTAACTACACTCTGGTTGACCGGACAGGAGAGCTTCGCCATTGGGGAGTGTTGTCACTGGCAATACCTCAGGTACGCGAACATTTCAGAAGACATTTCCGTCTTTGGCTGGAAGGTGGCGATTGGGATGGACTCTTCGTTTGTACACGATCCCAATCCCGCCCGGCGGATTTTGCGGATCAGTTCGGGTTTAATCAGCCAGTCCGCAGTGATTACCTTGAACGATACGGACGCGATATCCAGGTTGAGGATTTTGATATCCAATCGTGGCGAGATTTGATGGGGAAGTATCTTACACTTTTTTTGACTGAGCTTCGGGGCATCACAAGTGATTTGGGAATGCAGCTGGCCGTAGGATTGCCGCGTGGTGATGTCCTCGGTCCACCGTTAGGAAATACAACCCTGGCGTGGCGTGATTGGGTGGATATGGAACTGATCGATGAAATGATCATCAATCAAAATTCATCTGTCTGTCCATCGATGTGGCATGATCTATGGCCAATGCACCGGGGGTATGGGTATGTTCAGAACTATTTGGATGGTCACAACATGCCCCCATTAATGGAGCATCTCAGCCAAGTTTACGCGCCCGTGATTTCCAGGAATGGAAAATCGAAGTTGTTTGTAGCCCGACAGTGGGATGAGCGCTCTGAGGCTGAGGAAACAAACCTGTTGGATCATCCCATCGTCAGCGGTTTAGTCTTCAGCACCTTCAGACACGACAACCCAGAAGCTGTAGATCGAGGAGACTGGGTGGCCTAATTTATTCATTGTTCGTAGTAGGGCACGGGAGTGCCCGTTGTGTGAAGGTGCACTTTCGTGCACCACTACAAACTTCTTCCATATTGTTATAATTTAGCCCACTATGCTACGTTCACGCTATCGTCGAATTGTTACCTATTTTGCGCGTGTCATTCTCAGCCTTTTGTGGTGGGATGTGATCTTGCGGAGCATTGGTTTTCGTAAATTGGCACGTAGAAACCGTGAAAAACGTTTAAAACGCATTGCGGTAAGTTACCGTCAATTGGCCGTCCAAATGGGGGGAGTGTTGATCAAAATGGGCCAATTCCTTTCTGCCAGGGTAGATGTACTGCCTCAGGTGGTCACCGATGAGTTGGCCGGCCTTCAAGATGAAGTCCCTGCTGAAGATTTCGAAGAAGTCCGCAATTTGGCCGAAGCGGAGTTGGGGGCCTCCTTGGGTCAGCGCTTTGCGCATTTCGATGAAGAGCCCTTAGCAGCGGCCTCTTTGGGGCAAGTCCACCGTGCCACCATGAAGACCAACACCGGCCCTGCTCCTGAATCCGTCTCGGATGAACAGGATGAATCTATCGTCGAAGTGGTCGTCAAGGTGCAGCGTCCCAACATCGAACAAATCATCCGCACAGATCTAGCAGCCTTGAGCACCGTTGGCCGATGGATCAAACGCTACAAACCGATCAGCCGCCGTGCAGATGTGCCTGCTCTGCTAGAAGAGTTTTCTCGGATCCTGTTCGAGGAGATCGATTATTTAGCCGAGGGCCGCAATGCAGAGACGTTCTATGCAAATTTCAAGGGTCGAAAAGATGTGCGTGTACCAAGGGTGATTTGGTCACATACAACGGGGAAAGTGCTGACCTTAGAAGATGTTTATGGAATTAAAATTACGGACTATGATGATATTGCCGAAGCGGGCATAGACCTGGCACATGTTGCCAAACGTTTGTTTGATACTTATTTGGAACAGATCTTCAATCACGAATTCTTTCACGCCGACCCGCACCCTGGCAATCTCTTTGTGGATATTCCGCCAGGTGGGGAACCGGCTGATTGGTGCTTGACCTTTGTTGATTTTGGCATGGTGGGACGCATCCCAACAAACACACGCGCGGGATTGCGAGAAGCAGTGATTGCTATTGGGACACAGGATGCTAAACGGGTAGTTCAGGCTTATCAACTTCTAGGTATGTTGTTGCCTCACGCCGATCTGGAATTGCTCGAGAGAGCAGAGGCTGCAGTTTTCGATAAATTCTGGGGCAAAAGCATGAGTGAACTGACCGACATCGATTTTGATGAGATGCACGAATTTGCCAAGGAATTCCGCGAATTGGTTTACGATATGCCGTTCCAGGTTCCGCAGGATTTGATCCTGTTGGGCCGCTGTGTGGCCATCTTGGCGGGGATGTGTACCGGGCTGGATCCGCAGTTCAATGTTTGGGAATCGATCATGCCCTTTGCTCAGCAGCTTTTGGCGGAAGAGGTCACTGGCGGCTGGGAATTCTGGCGTGATGAGGCCGTTGACCTGGTTAAGACCAGCCTATTTTTGCCCAGGCGCTTAGATCGGGTGCTGGATATGGTTGAGCGTGGAAAGCTTAATGTTGCCGTTCCAGAATTGAACAGACATTTGAGACGCGTAGAAGCCGGGATGCGCCGCATGGTCGGCGCGCTGGTATTTGCCGCCATGTTAATGGGCGGCATCCAGGTGTATTTAGCGGATAGGGGAGTAGCTGCGGGAGTTTTGTTTGGGGGCGCGTTCTTGTCTCTATTGTGGGTGATCTTCGCCCGTCCAAAGAGAGGTTAGGTTTAGTAAAGCATATAACTGCAGATAAATAGGATAAACACGGATAGGAATTAATATCTGTGTTCATCCGCGTTCATCTGTGGTGTTTTGCTTTTTATGAAAGCTTAGTGTTCTTCGATGCGCTCCAGGGCGTGATTGATCATGCTGCGGGCTGCCATAAGCATTTCGCGCCGAGCGGCTCGACGGTGTTCGACGAATTCTGGTGGAAATAAGCCTATTACGCTCTGACGTAATTCGCGTCGAGCAGCTTTGACATGTTCTCTAGTTTCTTCTGGAACTGGGCATTTACTCGCATCTTTTTTTTCAGTCATAGGTTGCTCCAAATTAATCTGATACCAACTTCATTATTGCATGAGAGCAGTGCCTCGTCAAGGCAGTTTGATTTCAAAAACCGCTACTGATTACTGAACACTACCCACTATCCACTCCCAACTGACCACTGCTTACCGCCTACTAAACACTACATCCGTCGGCATACCCGGTTTGAGCTTGCCCTCGGGATCGTTTACAGAAAGTTCCACGGCATATACCGTGGTCTGGCGCTCTTCCTGGGTTTGTACATTGCGCGGTGTGTATTCGGCCTGGTCGGCAATGCGGATGACGACGGCTTCGAAGGTCTGGAAGGGAAAAGAATCCACTTTGAGTTCGGCAGAATCTCCCAGGAATATCTGCCCGTATTGGTTTTCAGGGATGTAGACGGTCACTGTTAGTTCATCGAGTTGACTGATGGTCATGGCGGCCACACCGGGTTGGATCAACTCACCTACCTCGACGTTTCGTGTAGTCACAACGCCGCTGATCGGTGTGGTGACGAATAGTTTATCGATCAGCACCTGGACGGCCTCAAGATTGGTTATGGCTGAATCTACCTGGGCTTGGGCAACGGCTAATTCTTCGGCTGTGGGTCGCTCGGCTTCTGCTAAAGCCAGTTGGGCTTTGGCGAATGCAACCTGTGCTTCGGCCAAAGCAACATCGTCTGGATCAGGACCGTTCAACAGCGTATCATAATCTTCTTGGGCTTTGGCTAGCTGCGCTTGACCAACAGCCAAATCGGCTTCGGCAACGGCGATATCGACTTCATTGCCGGTCCCCAGCAGGCTGTTGTAATGACGCACAGCGGAGTCGTAATCTTTTTGTGCCTGGGCTTGTAGACTGAAATAGGTAGCCCAAACTTCGGTTTTGTGAATCTCTTTATTCTCGCCGTAATCCTTATAGTCATCTTGCGCATCTTCCAGTTCCTCTGCAGCCAAGACCATATTGGCATAGGCCTGGTCGACATCTGCTTGTGGGGCGATATTGGTGTAATTACGCAGGCGGCGTTCAGCATCATCGATGGCTTTTTCCGCAGCAGCAATTGTTAGTTGAGCCTGGGCCAGGGCGATCTCATTGTTGTCATAGAGAGCGGCATAGGCTTGTTCAGCGGAGATCAATTCTAGGCGTGCCAGGCTAATGGCGGCCTGTTTTTCTTCGGCAGTCATGCCTGCGGCCACCAGATCGTAATTGGCTTGTGCAACTGCCACGGTGGATTCGGCCTGATGCAGCTGGGATTCCAGCAATTTGTCCTCGATCCTAAACATTGGAGCACTAGCATCGACGCGGTCTCCTTCATTAGCAAAAACCTCGGAGACACGCCCACCACCCTCGGACGAGACCACCACTTCCACAGCCTCAACGGTCCCCGAAGCCTTGATGGCCCCCTCGTCATCACTTTGTGCCGTGAATTCGTCGAGGGACAATTCACACCCAGTTCCAAAAAGTGTCATAAGAACTAGAATTGTCAGCAAAATAATTTTTGTAATTGATTTCATGATGATCTCCATTCTAATCACGCATACTGGCGATAAAAACATCTTCTAGCGAAGGTTCTATGATGGCCATTTGATCGATCTCGATATCTGCCTGGTTTAGGATTTTTGTAATCTGGGTTTTCTTTTCTTCGATATCACTGGTGATGATATGAACCAACGCTCCATACAGTTCGATTTCTTCTACTTTCAATTGATCTTTTTGCTGCGCTTCACGCAATATTTTGATCGATTGGATCGCGTCGGAGGGTGAGATTTCCAAAACCTGACCGCGCATTTTCTCAGCCTTAATTTTTTCTGGGGATCCGTAAGCGATGATCTTTCCTCGTTGAATAAATGCCAGGCGGTGACAGTGTTCCGCCTCGTCCATATAGTGCGTAGTGACAAAAACTGTGATGCCCTCGGCCACAAACCTGTACAGCAGGTCCCAGAAAGCTCGTCGAGAGACTGGATCCACGCCAGCTGTAGGTTCATCCAGGAAAAGTACCTCGGGCCTGTGCAAAATGGCTGCGCTGAGCGCCAGGCGTTGACGCCACCCCCCAGAAAGTTCTTTGGTTTGAATATTTTCACGCCCCACCAAACCGGACATTTCAAGCGCTTCAGTAATACGTGATTCCATTTCTGGCTTACTGAGACCATAGGCGCTGCCATAGAACCGAAGGTTTTGGATGACGCTCAGATCATTGTACAAGCTGAAACGTTGAGACATGTATCCCACGCGGGAACGAATATTGCCTACGCCCTGGTTGACGCGCGTGCCCAAAACATCGATTGTCCCCGAACTGGGTTCTACTAAACCGAGCATCATGCGGATGGTTGTGGTTTTTCCAGAACCATTGGGGCCAAGGAAGCCGAAGATCTCGCCGTGGTAGACGTCAAAATCGATGGCATTCACAGCAGTGAAGCTGTCAAAATTTTTAGTCAATTCACGTACGGTAATTGCAGGTTTGCCGTTATTCTTCATCTTCTACTTGATAATATTTATCTCGTTCCGCAGCTCTGCGGTGGAATGCTAATCCAAATTGCGGCGCACGAACCGCCATGAGAACGTGCCAATTACAATACCGATGACGCCTAAGGCCAACACGTTAGGCCAGAGCACATCTAGCCCAGAGCCTTTGAGCAAGATGCCGCGCACAATTGCCAGCCAATGATAGGCTGGGACCACGTTGGCGAAAAATTGCACGGTTTGAGGCATGCCCTCGACTGGCGCAGCATATCCGGTGAACATAAAGTCAGACATACCGACCAGCATGACGATCAGGAAGGCCTGGTGCTGCGTTTTTGATATCACCGAAATGACCATACCTTTGCCTAACTCAACAAGCAGATAACCAAAAGCCAGGATCAACAATAGGGCCAGGGATCCTCGGACTGGCACATCGAAGGCGAAATGAATCATTGACAGCATCAATACAAAATCAAAGAATCCCACAATGATCACGGGAATCGCCTTGCCGATCATGATCTCCAATGAAGAGAAAGGCATCACCAATAATTGCTCCAAGGTGCCTAATTCGCGTTCGCGCGAAAAAGACAGGGCAGCAAATAGCAATACGGTGAACTCCAGCATTAGGCCCAGTTCAGCGGGTGTTGAGTACAGTGCTTCACTGAGTGCTTCATTGAACCAGACTCGCAAGCTGAAATCGAACCCGTCAAATGTGTTGGGATCCAAGCCCAGTCGCTCGATGATGATCTTCTCGCCGATGCTGCGTGTCACGCCTTCTATGGCGCGCAGGGCTTCCCTTGCCGGGATGCTCTCGGCACCGTTCAGGATCACTGCCAGGCTGGGGCTGCCGTTATATGCGGCAATCTCCTCTGAATAGTCGGGAGGGATTATGACAGCGGCGGTAATTTTTCCCCTATCTAAGGCATATTCAATGGTGTCCATGTCGCTGACTTGATCTTCGAGCGCGAATGTGCCCGTATTTTCCAGCGATACAACAATAGCCCGGCTGGCAGCGGACTTGTCCTGGTCCCAAACCATCAAGGGTAAATTGGTCATAGGGCGTGATGTCGCCCAACCCACCAGCAGTAGTTCCAGCGCGCCGCCAAAAAGCATAAAAGCTGGCATCCACCAGTCGTTGCGCAGGTGGATGAATTCCTTTTTGGTGAGAGATAAGATGCGTCGGAGCATTGTTTCTGGAATTACCTACATAAGATTGCAACTGTGTGTGAGGAGCATGTGTGCAAGTGGCATGTTTGTAAGTGGCATGTGTGCATGTCTGCAAGTGGCATGTGTGCAAGTTACCTTTGTTTGTAATTGCGCTGTTTGGTAATGTTGGGGGCGATCATGGCGATTATGTCAGATAATAATGAAAGTCTATGATCAAGAGTATCAGGAGGGATGAGCTTACGAGCTTTCCAGTACCATCCTCGTGCTTCA
The DNA here is from genome assembly GCA_964419495.1 of uncultured Anaerolineales bacterium. Lineage (GTDB taxonomy): Bacteria > Chloroflexota > Anaerolineae > Anaerolineales > UBA11858 > NIOZ-UU35. The sequence continues at coordinate 10,070 of CAYQQX010000020.1, read as the reverse complement.
CGGGCTTCGCCTAGGGAAATGCGTAACCTATAGGCGTAATCTTTTCCATAACCTCGACCATAACCCTCTTCAATATATGCGCTAATTGATCCAACACTGCGGATTAACTGTTCTGCAATCTTTTTGCCTCTAACATCTTTCATTAAATACTCGCAGTCTTCCCAGGCTAAATCATAGGCATATAGTGCTTTGGGATACACCTGAAATTTCCAAAGCGGGTCATTTCGCAAATTTGTATGTACAGTCTTTTGCCAGGTTTCAAAATCAAGCGATATATCTTTCATAATGGGTATTCCTTATTACTTGAAATCTAACTTACAGAAACTGGATACATGCAAACTTGATACATGCAAACTTGTTCCATGCAAACTTGTTCCATGCAAACTCATCATGCCAACTTCTTCTTAAAGAATAATGCCGCAATTCCAGTGAAGGCAAAACCAAGCCCTACCATCATGATCGCATAAGGCCAGAGCACATCCAGGCCTATGCCAGGGAGGAAGACGCCGCGCGTGATGATGGCATAATGCGTTCCGGGCAACCCCAGTGATTCAAGTCGCATAATTTCCGGCATTGAAGCGATGGGGAAGAAGATGCCGGTTAGGAAAAATCCTGGGAAGAAAATTACCAAGAAAGAGAGCGCCAGCGCGGCTGCCTGCGTGGGCATAAACACGCCCACGATGATGCCCAAGCTCAAAATTGAAAATAAAAAGAAAGCCGAAAGTACGAAAAATAGCACAAAACTCCCATTAAATGGGATATTGAACCAAAGCATGGCCAAGATGGGAATCACGATCACATTGACTAATCCCACAATGATGTAGGGAATCATCTTCCCCACCAAAAGTTCGGCACGGCCGATGGGTGTAGCCATAAGCTGCTCTAGAGTGCCGTGTTCGCGTTCGTGGGCCAGGGTCAGGGCAACGGAGAGGGCCGGCATCCCTAACACCATGGAGATCAGCCCAGGGATGAGGTCGTTGCGCGGCTTTAGGCTGGGGTTAAACCAGGTGCGGATGCGTAAGTCAATTGGCTGAAGAGAATCCAGGGAATAGCCCATGGCCTGCAACTGTCCAGAGACAGCCTGATTGACGAACTCCTCTGCCCGCCAGGCAATGTGATCGACTGCAAATACGCCGCTTTCCGGTTCAGTTCCATCAATGATGACTTGCAGCGGCATCCCCTTTAGTGCCAGCAGATCATTGGAAAAATTTGGCGAGAGAATTAGGGCGGCTTTGATCTCGCCGTGCATTAGAAGGTCTTCGATTTCACCGATTGTGTCTACCTGGGCATAGAGATCGATATCTTCGCCGGCCGTGATCTGCTGAACGAAAGAGCGTGAAAGTGAGCTGCGATCGTAGTCCAATACAGCAATGGGCACATGTTGGATATCTACCGTTAGCGCATAGGCAAACAAGAGCAGCAACGCAGTTGGTGTAATTAATACCAGGAACAAAGTGCTGCGATCTCGGAAGATATGATTGAATTCTTTGCGGGTGACTGCCCAAATATGGCGAATTGACATGTTTTTGTGTAATTAGTCTGATTCTTCGGCTTCGCTCTCGATGCGACGGATCAGGGAGATGAAGGCTTCTTCCATGCGCTTCGGGGCTAGACGAGCGCCGTTGAGGGTTATTCCTTCATTATTAAGCGCTTCTTCAATTGTGGGGAGTAATTTTTTGCCATCTTCGACCAGTAGGTGTAAAGCTTCACCGTAAGTCTGTGTTTCAAGCACACCTGGCAAACCTGAAACAATCTGATGTGCGGCCTGCCAATCCTCGGGGAATATCTCGATCAGATCGCCTGCAATTTGACGGCGGATACCTTGAGGGGAGTCGCATACCATCAACTTTCCGGCGTACATCAGGCCAACGCGTGAACAGCGATCAGCTTCATCCATATAAGGCGTGCTGACGATGATCGTGGTGCCTTCTAAATGTAATTCGGTGAGGATATTCCAGAATTCGCGCCTTGAAACAGGGTCAACCCCGGTAGTAGGCTCATCAAGAAGCAAGATGGGTGGTTGGTGGATTAGGGTGCAAGCCAATGCTAATTTTTTCTGCATGCCTCCTGAAAGGTGTACAGCACGCCGCTCTTTGAATTCGGTTAGCCCCGCAAAGGCCAGCAACCTTTCAGTTCTTTCCTTTTGCTCTGCTTTACTCACATCATAGAGCTCCGCGAAGAAGCTCAAATTTTCAAGTACGCTCAGTTTGGCGTAGAGACTGAATTCCTGAGCCATATACCCAATTTTGGGCTTGATTGATTCGGGTTGGGTTCTTAAGTCGAATCCCGTCACAGTGGCTGAGCCCTCTGAGACATAAAGAAGACCCGCCAATAATCGCAGTGTGGTGGTCTTGCCGGCGCCGTCGGGCCCAACCAAACCGAATAATTCGCCAGGCTGGATCTCCAGATCAAGACTATCCACAGCGCGATTCTGTTTGAAAAGTCGCGTCAGGCCAATTGTTTCGATGATGGGTGGCATCAGGAATTAATTTTCCGTGTTTAGTAATCGGAATCTAGGCCATGTTGACATTTGGGGATTTCTCTTTAAAACAGGCTGTTTTTGAATCGCACTCGCTTCTCTAGAAAATGTCTGATATGTCAACACTACCTAGTGAGGATATTTTGGTTGACTCACTGATTACTAATCACTGCTAACTGATTACTGTTTTTTGGCAACCCTGATAACCCACAGCACGGCTAAGGCACCGAGGGGTGGTTCCAGGGCAACGCCGACCAGTTTTATTCTCTCGCTAAAACCCATTTCTGGAATGATAATCCAGTCCAGCAAGCCAACGATAATGGCTGTGATGACGGCTACAACATAATCACCTGCAACCCCAATAGGGCGGTTGTCTTTCCAGATCAACCCAGCAACCCAGCCCATAACCAGGCCGACAATGATCATGGCTATGATTAAGAAAAGGATTTGAATCAGAAATTGCTGGTCCATTTTTGTGCCTCCTGCTATTTGAATGGTGCTTCAAAACTGACTGGTCAGTCGGTTATTGATATCATAATGCAGATTTTTAGTTTGTCAAGAAATTCGAGTGTTATGATTCTCTAAAATTGGGAAAATTCTATTGAAAAAGAACCTGATATGGCGACTCGCGCATATGGGTTGAGAGATCGACTAATTTAATGATGCGATCAACCAGGGTATTTCCATATATCTGGCGGATTTCATCTAAATCGATTTCGTTTTCTATGCAATGCAAGATATGATCAACGTCTGCAAAATTGCCCAACAAAATTCCTTTGTCGTTGATCCCAGGTATTACGTCTGGGTCAGCGGCCTTGTTGCGGATATAGTTTGGGATTGCCAGAAATTCGGCCAGATTTTCGAGCTGACTGCGATAAAGGTGGAGCACTGGCATGATGTCCGCACAATGGTCAACGCCCCATTTAGAAAATGTGCCCGTCATCCATTCCGTGCGATTGGCCGCTCCGACGACCATAAGGTTATTAACGTCAGCATATTGGTAAACAACAGCCACCCGAATGCGATGTTTGGCAATTGCATAAGCATTTGCCTTGGACAACCATGAGTTAGATTTAGGCTGCAAACGTCTTGCAAGCAAAGTATCAATGTTATTCGAAAATATTTTTGATTTAGCGAAATCTACTAACTTGGAGCGCAACCTTAGGTTCGGAATAAACCGTAATGGAAGTAGTTTGTATGAGCCGCTAGCTCTCAAGATAGGAGAAATCCGTTTGATTGTCAGTTTGATGCCCAAGTGTTCTGCCAGTTTTCTGGCGTGCTTCTGGTGCAGAGGTTTGCTGTCCCGTTCGGGCAAATTTAGTAAATGAACGTGATCCCTTCCCAGCGCACGAACCGTAAGCGTTGCGGCGACAGCCGAGTCCAGACCTCCACTCAGAGCAACGACCGCGCCATTTCTATGTAAATCGCCCATTGTGCTTATCAGAAATTTTTCAATCTGATTGCACGTTGATTCGGGATCGATCTTTAGTACCTGGTACATCTTGATTTTTTTGCGACAATACCACTTGGAGTGATTAGCTCTTAAAACCTTCTATCAGGAACTTGATGCCGGACTTAATATGGCTCTCGGGGTCAATAAGGTCTTTGTCATATACCCACAAAAGTACAGTCCCTTCGAATATTGCGCCGATAGCGACTGCGGCTTCAAATGGGTCGAGGGCTCTGAATTCACCAGCATCAACACCCTGTTGGATTATGGGGATCAAGATTTCCATATGAATAGAGAGATATGTTTTAAATGCTTTTCGAAAATACTTAGTACGGAATGCCAGGGAGAGGAATTCAAAAGCAATCGGGGCAAACTTGAGTAATCGTTGTAGGTCGAGAATTATTCTCTCAGTATATTCGTAAATGCGTTCAGAAGAAGATTTTTCGGAAGTGATTAGTGGTGTTAAGTCCCTTGATTCTTTTAGAAAGATACGTTCGAAGATACCAATGATAATGTCATCTTTGCTATCGAAATACCAATACAATGTTCCTTTACTAAGCCCGGACTTATCGACGATGTCATCCATGCGGGTTTTCTGAAGCCCCTTCTTTGTGAAAACATCTGCAGCAGCATCTAAAATCTGGTCTTTTCGTTCTTCGCTTTTATCTGGACGAGGGGACATGCGACCTCCAAAAATGTATTATTCTAAACTGACTGGTCAGTCTAATAAGATCATAATCTCAAATTTTCGTTTGTCAAGTAGTCAATTCGGTATTCTTGACTAGACATGTGATGGAATATACAATTTCTTTGAGGAAATGTGAAATGAGCAGAGGGAATTACCAAGACGGGGGTTTCGGGTGGTCATGGAACCATAATAAATCCAAAGTTTTTGGTTAGAACATATCTCAAAAATGTCAGGCCGTAGGCCCGCCGTTGGCGTGAGCGTCGCTCTGTGTCCCAAAGGGGAAGCGAAGGATCTGAGACACTGGGTACAGGAGACTCTTCGGCCGCTTCGCTTCCTTCGCTCTCTCAGAGTGACAAAATGTGTATTTTTGAGATGACTTCTAGAAATCATTAACGAAATTCAGTAGATCACAGTTTCGCATTATGGATGTCATTGCGAACGGAGTGAAGCGATCTCCACCCTTTAGAGGGGGATTGCTTCGGCACAAAACGCCTCGCAATGACACAAAATCGTGATCTACTGAAATTTGAAAACCGGAGTTTATTTTGACCAGACTGGCGGTTTTTTTGATTCTGACAAAATTGGAAACGGACAAACTTTCACCAACCGTCCCAAACAAAACCTAACTTAAAAAGTATTGATCGAATGCTAGAATAACAGCGATAGAAAAAACAGGCATCAAATTTATCTTATTCTATCCAAACATATCATAATCAATACAAAGGAGATCATATGTTTATACAACGCTCAAAAACCACTCGAATTTTCGTCTTACTGATATTTGCCCTGGTTCTCGCTGCAGCGACCTACGGCTTTGCCGAAGCAAACGTTGTAAATAGCGGCAATGTGATGAACCTGGGTGAAGGCACGGGAACCATCTCGGGTTATGCTGTAACTGTCGCATACGACGTGGATTTAGCTAACCCAAGCCAGGTTGATGCAATTGACTTGACGCTTGATAAAGATGCCACCACCGTGCAGATTTCTCTTGATTCAGGAGCCACTTGGATCAACTGCACTGGAGCAACCACGAGCTGGACTTGCACGACTACTGTCAATGTCACGGCTGCCACATCCCTGATGGTATTTGCATCTGATCAGACCGTTACCATCGTGCCTTAATTGACCGCTTGATTAACGAATTTGCACTTTCTCGAATGCTTATTCGCCAATCCCCATTCTCATCCTTCATCGTCTCCTTTACTCTTATCGATTACAAGGAATGAGAAAAAGTTAGGGTGCGCCTGGACCGGTGCACCCTTTCTGCTTTTTTTATGACTCAGACCTTCCAAAGTCCATCTGCCAAGATACTTTCAACCATACTATTCCTTGGGTTTATCATGGGATTGTGGTTTCTCTTTGCGCCCATTCAGGTTGGCGGGAGTGTGGCCTACGTGATGGTTTCTGGGAATAGCATGGAGCCAAAGTATCATTTTGGAGATTTAATTGTTGTACGAGCAGGACAGAAATATCAGGTGGGGGAGGCCGTGGTTTATCAGCATCCTGAAGAAGGCCACATATTCCACCGCATAATTGGACGCGAAGGGGGTAAGTTTTTGCTGCAAGGTGATAATAATTCTTGGATCGATTCGCATCAGCCAAGTTCCAATGAAATCGTCGGTAAGCTTTGGCTTTATCTTCCATTCGGCGGAACGATCATCGGCTATCTTCGAGAGCCAATCAACATGACTTTGTTGACAGTTGTGATGGTTATTGCTATAACGGTATCTCCCCAGAAGAAGCAAAGTAAGAATTCTAAACACAAAAAAAAGCAAAAAAAACAGAAAACCATGGACCGTGAAATCAATAATTCGATTGGTCAGAATATGGAAGGTCTCATCGTGTCGAGCGCGATTGCACTTGGAGCATTGGTGATAGGGATTATTGCGTTTGTACGCCCAGTTGAGAAGCTTGTAGATGACAACGTCGAATATAAACATCTCGGTATCTTGATCTACCAGGCACCTGATTCCGAAGATATTTATGATGCTGATGAAATTCAAACTGGCGAACCAGTATTCCTAAATATGACCTGTGATGTGCAGTTGTTTTATTCATATCAGCTTGATTCTGGTTACCTGCATCCCGATGAGGCAGCCAGTAATTTTGGCAGCTATCGCGTAACGGCACGGGTTAGCGACCCCAATGGTTGGAATCGCACAATCGGATTATTGCCGCTCACCGAATTTGCAGGTTCTGGCTTCACCGCGGGTATGAATATGGATCTGTGCCATATTCGTGATTTGATTACTCAGATGGAAGAAAAAACAGCAACCAATAACAATTGGTATGACCTGACCTTGCTTCCAGAAGTATATATTGTTGGCAGTGTTGTTGGTCGGCCAATGGAAGATTCGTTTGCCCCGCAGATAGAATTTGAGATTGATGAAAACTTAATGCGCCTGCCGATCAGTAGAGAAGATGTTGGATTGGAAGCATTAACACCCATTGAAACGGGGATGATCCCTGGGGCACGCATGGCGCAAAATGTACTTAACATTTTCGGGTTGAAAATCCTAATCGCGGCTGCGCGTTGGATTTCGAGTGTTGCTTTGGGTTTGGCCCTTATTGGCGTTTTTGTCTTTGGATGGCCAATATTCCGAGAGTGGAGAAGTGGTGACGCTTCCCGTATTCGTGTTCAATACAATCCGGTATTAGTTGATGTTGAATCAGGAAACCTGGCGACCAATGGGCAGGTGGTCTCGGTCGCATCCTTCGATGATTTGGCTAAACTTGCAGATCGCTATGGAGCAATAATTCTTAGTGAAACCAATGGCACCAGTAACAAATACTGTGTTCAAGATGGAGATGTGATTTATGAATATGTGCTCAAATCGGGCGAGACGGACTTAGTGCTCCCCGGAGTGAGCTCTCTTCATCAAGCAATGATGAATGCTTTGGAACTCGAGGAATTTCAGCTTTACTACCAGCCTATTGTTTCTACTGAAGATAATCATATTATTGCAGCAGAGGCTTTGCTGCGCTGGTTCCATCCTGAAAAAGGCCTTATTTTCCCAGCGGAATTTATTTCTGTGGCCGAAGAAAGAGGGATGATGGATCTGATCGACAATTGGGTTATTCGGAAGGCTTGTCAGCAGCTAAAGTCTTGGACTGATGAAGAAATCCTTCCAGTGGTGATCTCTGTAAATGTCTCCCCTCAGCGTTTTGTGCAGCAAGATTTTGCTGATTGGGTAACCGAGACAATCAGAGAAATTGGCTGTGATGCTCGTTATTTGCAGTTCGAGATCAATCGTGCTAACTCGATTGTCGGTGAAGCTTTTGCTTTGAGTCACTTTGGTACATTGCAAAAGTTAGGCGTGCGCCTGGCGATAGACAATTTTGCCGCCTCTACATCAAACCAGGTTGATAGCATGACTCGCTTGCCTCTCAACAGCCTGAAGATCGATCGAACTCTAGTTAATCAGATTTTCCAAAGCCCTGAGGACACGCGTTTGGTCAGCGCAGTGGTCAAAATGGCACAAAGCCTGGAATTGCACATAGTCGCTGAAGGGGTAGAAACGCCAGATCAGATGGCATTCCTAAGGGATCATCAAATTGATGCCGCGCAGGGATATCTGACAGGTCATCCGATGCCGGAAAATGATATCACCCCGATGCTGATTGAAGGGATCGTATTGTCAGAATCTAGTGAGGGTTCTGACGATGTTTCGTAAACGAAAGGCGATATCCATCCTGCTAGTGGCGTTCTTGCTCATTATCGCGCTGAGTATATTCTACGTTTTTTCAGCTGTGAATATTGTACCCAGTGGGAGAATAGACGAAATTACTGAACCTATTGATCCAAATGATCTAAAACCATCTGAGTGTAATGGAATACCGCTCACTACGATAGTGAATCTGGCACTTGGAGATTCACCTACATCTGGAAATGACCTTATTCTTGGAACCGGTAAAGCAGATACAATTGATGGATTGGGAGGCGATGATTGTATTTGGGGGGGAGACAAGAATGACAATCTTACCGGAGGGGATGGTGATGATGTGATTCTTGGTGGTGCCAAAAAAGATTCGGCTGTTGGGGGGAATGGCTATGATATTTGCTATGGTGGGGGTGGTAGTGATAAGGTCGTGGATTTTGATTGCGAAGAAGTATATATTCCCTAATAAGTGTGATGCGGTTTGTAGTTTGAAATAAATTGAGCAATATTTGCAGCATCACTTGAGCAGATTTCGGTTTGGGCTTGTGTTTTAATTCAATAATCTTTCCGAAATCTGCTTAAATGATGTATAGCTAAAAAACTATCTGAGCAATAGGGGCGATAACATTCAGCATTAGGTTTGCGCCTACTCAGCTCCCGCAAGCCTTCTTCTCCTTGCTCGTCGTACAATTCTTTGAAGCGGTAAAAATTGTCTTGAGAATACCCCATGACTTTGCACGCTTAGCCGACATTCCCCAGGTGTTCTGTTAAATTGATCAACCCCATTTTGTTCTTGATGACTTTTACTGCTGTGGTCATTGTTACTCTCCTTTTCAATCGTATGATTTTATCGGAGAGTGTCAGATTAATTCTTGTCTACTTCAGAAATATCGTCTTTACTCCTGAAATACCAGTACAAGGTGCCTTTACTGAGTCCGGATTTTTTGACGATATTATCCATGTCAAGCATATTGCTCAACAATTCGACTCACGTTAAGTGATTGTAAGTTGTTAAAAACAGATATTATGCGATAATAAAACTACTATAGAATTGTCGAATAATTGTCATTGTAATTCTCTCTGCCACGATCTTGGGTCCCAGGAAGTACTTGGGTACCTGCGGCGTTCAACGGGCCTTTCAATCGTGCAAGCTTTTGCAAACCATCTCAAACCATCTCAAACTGATCCAAACTATGCCTAACATAATTTTCGATGATTGGATGCTAGAATGCTCACATAGCTTAGTACATCTCGTTCCTATCAATCATCAGATCATACGGAGGTAAAAAATGTCTAATCAAAGGAAGTTTTTCGGAAATTTAGCATTATTAGCTATTGCTTTAGTGCTAGCCGCAGCCACATATGGTTTCGCGGCTTCCAACACCGTGCCTGCTCATAAGGCTGGTGATGGCTCGGGCGCCGTAACAGGTTTTACGGTCTCGAATATCGAATATGATTTGAACGCCACCACGCCCAGTAATGTTGATGCAGTCGAGTTTGATTTGGATGTCGCGGCCACCGATGTACTCATCGAGACGGGTGGACTGACCTTCAGTTCGGACGCTTTAGAGTGTACATTCGCTGGAACCCACGTAACTTGTGATACTTCAGGCAGTGGGCTGACCGTTACCGCCATCACATCACTGCGAGTCATTGCTAGCGCTACCGCAGGTCTCAAATAATTCGATTGCTTTGTAGTCGAGAGCCCTGCACTGCACAGTACTACATGATCAGCGCTTCTATAGCAGCGATAACATCCATGTGTGTGGTCCCCAGGGATCATGCTGATCTGTA